>CAYFHV010000022.1:0-15725 GCA_964343105.1 uncultured Planctomycetia bacterium
GTGCATCCTCCACCGTCTCGTAGGCAACGCAGGTGACCTTCCGGCGCAGCATCTCCCTTGCCAGATCCCGGTTCGCCGCGAAGTGAAAGAAGGTGAAGAGGATCTGGCCGGGCCGAAGGTGCGGATACTCCTCCGGCAGCGGCTCCTTGACCTTGAGGATGAGCTGGGCGCGGCGGTAGATCTCAGCCGAAGAGCGGACGATCTGCGCCCCGGCCTCCGTATACTGCCGGTCCGAAACCTCGGAGCCCTTCCCTGCCCCGGCCTCCACGAGGAGCGTGTGGCCGGCCCGCTTGAGCTGGGCGGCCCCCGAGGGAACCAGCGCGACCCGGTACTCATCCTTCTTGATCTCCTTCGGCACGCCGACGATCATCTAGTCTTTCCCATGGAAGGTAAGCTGACCACGGACGTCGAAGTAAAATACCTCCTTCGCGGAAGGATGAAAAGAGAGGGACACCAAATCTCCTGGACGGCCTGGGCCCTGCTCTCCCTTCACAGGACAATCGGAGGAGAGGCAGTAGATGTAGGCGGCCCTCGGATAATCGGGAGCGGAAAACAGCCTCACAGAAAGCGCCCGCCCGTCAGATCGGTATTCCATGCTTGTCTCGAGAAGGCCGTTCGGCTGGAGTCGAGACACCACATAACCCGGTCGGCCCGCGCCCGCCGGGTTGGCTGATACGAAGCGATCACGGACGAAGCCGCTGCCATGGGCCTGCACGACCTGTTGGTTCTCATGAAAGTGGGGATCCTGGGCCGGATAGCGGGCAGCATCAATTTTCCAGCGAACATTCCGGAAGACCTCTTCCTTGGCTGCTTCTGCCGTCCACCCCTCTCCATAACCCGACGAAGCCGGACCAAGAGCCGCTACCCCAAAGATGAATAAGGCAAGGAGCCTCATGCGCCATGGGACAGCATCCGCTGCAGGATGAACTCCGCCAGGCAGCGCCGATCCTCCGGCTGCAGGTCGGAGAAGAAGATGGCGGTCTCGAACAGGGAGGCCTGTCCCGGCGTGCTGGAGGGCTGCTGGCGGACCACCACCCCTTCACAGTGAATCTCCCGCACCGAGGGCCCGCCGTTGGCCGGGGCCACCGGCACCTCCAGCGAAACCTGCAGCTTGGTCAGGACCGGCACAGACTCCGGGAGGACGCACAGGGCGCCGCCGCAGCTCAGGTTGATGGTCCGGGTGGCCACCCAATGGGCGGCGGTCCCCACCTGGAATGGGAGTGACTCGGCAACGCGGGGGTGCCTACGGCGTTCGTGAAAAGGCTTCATTGAAGAAACGGATCATCCGGCGCATGTACTCCTCCGGTTGTCGGTAGAAGCTGGACGCATGCTCCGCACCCTCCACGACCCAGAGCTCCTTGGGCTGGCCGGCCGCCTCGAACAGCGCCCGGGCCTGTGAAGGCGGAACCCCCTGGTCGTCGGAGCCGTGCACGATCAGCACCGGGCGGGGTGAGAGCCGCCCCACCCGGGAGACCGGGCTCAGCCGCCCCATCGAGCATCCCAGGCGCCACTCCGTCCCCCAGATGGCCATCTGCCCCAGAGGAACCCGAGGCATATGATAGGTCAACCACTGGGTCCTCGCAATGGTCTCCCCCAGATCCGCATAGGCGGAATCGGTGGCCACCGCCCGGATCCTTGAATTCTCTGCCGCCGCGAGAATCGCAATCGCTCCCCCCATCGACACGCCGAAACAGCCCACCGGCAGATCCGCGAGTTCCGGCCTGGAGGCCAGGTAATCCAGCGCCGCTTTCAGATCCTCGATTTCTCTGCGGCCGAATGTGATGGTGGATCCGCCGGAATCCCCGTGGCCGCGGAGGTCGAGGAGGAGCAGATGGAAGGTGCCCTGCTCGTGGAACGCCCGGGCAAGGTCCAGGAGATCTTCCTTGGAAGCCCCGTACCCATGGAGGAGAACAAGCACGCCGGAGGGGCGAGGATGCGGGATGAGCCAGCCGGCGATGGTCACCCGGTCCGAGGTGGTCAGCTGGATGCGCTCCGGATCCAGGCCGAAGTCGGAGGGCCGCAGGGTGGGCTGATAACGAACCTGAGAGACAACCCGCGCGGAGCCGAGGATCCCCCAACCCGCGCAGACCACGCACGCCCCAAGCAGGAGGTCCAGGAGGATCCGCACCCTCTTACTGCTTCTGTCGGATCGCCCCCAGCCAGCGTGAATAAATGAAATCCAGCAACCGGGCCAGGTCCAGCGGCTTGATCAGGACAAACCGCAGCCCCGCTCCCACGCGCTCCGGTTCCGCGGCGGGGCCGGCCCACGCCACCTGAGCCGTGGCAAAGATCGGGACGTTGTCGCCGGGAACCTTCAGGGTGAGATCCACATGCTCCCCCCGCGCCACGGACTTGGGGAAAACGACCCCCAGCCCCTCGCGGGAAAAGTCACGGACCTTCGCCCGGCCGGATTCCATCGACGGCCCCTTGGCCCAGTAGTCGGCCTCCAGGTCCGCCTCAATCCTCATGTATTTTCTTCGTTCCTTGGCTTCCATCGTTCTCCTCTCTAGCCAATCATCTCAGCCGCCTCCACCGGCCGCTTCAGGATCCGACCGGACCGGTATGCACGCAGGAAGGCCTCGACCACCATCGGGTCGAACTGGGTCGAGGCCTCCCGCTGAATCTCCTCCACGGCCGCCGCATCCGACAGACGCTTTCGGTACGGCCGGTCCGTCGTCATCGAGTCAAAGGTGTCGGCCACCGAGATGATCCGGGTCATCAACGGGATCTCCGTGCCCTTCAGCCCGTCCGGGTAGCCCTTGCCGTCGTACCGCTCGTGATGCGCCTTGACCGCCCGGGCCGCCTCCTCCATCCCCTTGATCGGCTGAAGGATGATCGCCCCGACCACCGAATGCTCCTGCATCTTCTTCATCTCCCGCGGGGTCAGCCGCGCCGGCTTCCGGAGGATTTCATCGGGGATCCCGATCTTGCCGATGTCATGGAGGAGGGCCGCGATGGTCAGCGTCTCCCTGAACCTGGGTGCAGTCATCATCTCCGGGCGGCCCGCCAGCTCGTCGGCAATCCCCAGGGCGTAGGCCGTGCAGCGCTCGGTGTGGCCGTGCGTGTAGGGATCCCGCGCGTCCACCGCTGCGGCCAGGGCGATGGCCGTATGGATGAAGAGGCGATGCTCCCTCTGGTAGAGCTCCTCGATCTCGCCCATCCGCTGGAAGAGCTGCTGGTAGAGCTGAGCGTTCTCCAGGGCGATCGCCCCTTCGCTGGCCAGCGTGGAGAGGACATCCAGGTCCTCCTGAGAGTAGGGATCCCCGGACAGCTTCTCTCCCAGGAGAAGGACCCCATGCATCTGCCCCTTGCTGAAGGCCGGAACACACACATCGGAGCTCAGGCCGCTCATCTCATCCAGGATCTCCTCCAGGGTCCGCCGGATCACGGTCCGGTGCGGGAAGAGCCGCTCGCTGCGCAGCCAGGCCCTCACCTCGTCCGCCGTCAGCACCTCCTTCTTCTCCTCCAGCCAGGCGATCAGCGGATTGACCCTTCCGATCTTCAACCCGACCGGGCGCTTGCTGCGGCCGCGGCTGACCCGGAGGGCATACTCCTCGCTGGACCGGTGGAGGATCCCCACGTGGGTCACCCTGAGCCGCATCCCGATGAAATGGGCCATGAGCTTGAGCAGGTGATCCACCGAGGTCACCCGGGTCATCCCGTGCGAGGCCTCCTTGAGCGTGTTCTGCCACTGATACTTCTTCTGGAACAGGAAGCGGTCCGTCCAGCGCCTCAGCCAGGCGTCCAGCGGGCGGACGACCGCCGTCACGATGCTGAGGGCCACCACACACATCCACAGCACGCGGCGATCCAGCGCCTGCGGGCCGTAGAAGAGCCACTGCCCGAGGAAGACGACCACCACCACAAAGAGGCCCACCAGGATCGAGTAGAGGCTCGCGTAGAGGAGCGTGTTCTTCACCATGATCGAGATGTCCATCAACCGCCAGCGCAGGATCGCGTAAGCGATCAGCGCATAGAAGAGGAGGAACCCGTACCCGCCCACCGAGATCGGGATCCCGAAGGCTGCCGGGAAGATGGACAGGAAGGAGAGGAAACCGATGAGGGAAGCCAGGATGGCGTAGCGCAGCTGGTTGCGCTTGTAACCCACCCGATGCCGATACTGTCCCAGGAGCAGACCCAGGCAAACCAGGAACAGGCCGAAAAACCACGCAACCAGCAGGCCGTAGAAGGGTCCCGCAACCGGCCGAAGCTCCGCCCCCAGCTCCACCCGAAACCCGCGCAGCAGGAGAGGGGTCAGGGAGAGGGCCGCGAAGAGCGCGCCGGCCCTCCGGTTCCAGAGGAGCATCTCACTGCGCCCCGGTTCCGCCTCCCCCAGTGCGAGGCAGAACCGGAGAAAGAAAACCGGAACCAGACTCAAGGGCGCATGCGCCGCCCGCAGCCAAAACAGGCCCCATTCTCCGGAGGGGGCGTGGCGGGCCGCCTCCGTTAGGAATGCCCACCCTGCCGTGGCCAGGGACAGGAAGAGCCATGCCCGGTTCAGGGGAGATCGCCGGTTCCTGGAATAGACAAACAGACCCAGCCCGAGACCCGCGAGCCCCGCCCCGAACAGATCGGAGATCATCCGGGGTGGTCCTCCCCGGGCCTCTTCTCGGTCAGCCCATGCTCCAGGACCGTCTTCTGAATGACCTCGTTCAGCCGAAGCAGGCCGGCCCGGGTGAAGCTCTCGTTCTGGATCACCTTGACTCCGAGGCGATGGAGATCCTCCGTCCGGCGGCCCTGCGGGCCGGAGGCCACCGTCCCGGAGCCGTGGATGACGACCTCGCGTGGTTTTGCCTTGGAGGCCATCACCCTGCCGGCCAGGTCGCCCGTCGGCCCCAGCATGGAGAGGTCGACCAGAAGGATATCAGGGTGGAAGGAATCGAGGCGGCCCACGGCCTCCTCGCCGGAATAGACGCCGGACACCTCGTACCGGCCGCCGCATTTCTCCTGATCGGAGAAGAAGAGCTCCTTCAGGCGGTAGGTGTACTCCGACGGTTCCAGGAAAAGGAGCCGGGCACGGGGAACAACGCCGAGGAGCTGCTGGCGGATCTCCGGCGGCGGAGCGAAAACCGACGGGGCCTTCTTCCCCGTCAGGACATCCTCGATCATGCGGGTGAGGGACTGAATCCCGAAGGGCTTCATCAGGAATCCGTCCACCCCCAGGCGTTCCACCACCTCCTGGAACTGGACGTCGTAGGCGGTGACCACAACGACCCGGGTTTCGGGATGGTTGGCGTGAATGAACTTGAGAACCTCCACCCCGTTCACCCCCGGCATCTTCATGTCCAGCAGGACCAGATCCACCGGCTGCTGGCGGAGCAGGCGCATGGCCTGCAGACCGTCGAGCGCCGTCAGCATCTGGTAGCCCTTTCCCGCGAAGAAGACCTCCAGGGCGAAGGTCACCTCCGGCTCGTCATCGACGACCAGAACCCGTCCGCTGCTCATTCAGTTCCCTCGTCGATGACTATACGAGGCCCTCCTCGGGCCTGTCAATCCTTTTCGAGGATGGAAAACCGTGGTATGATCCTGCAACATGGAGGCGAACCGAATGCCATGAACCTGGGACGGAAGATCCGAGAGCTACGCCAGGCCAAGGACTGGTCGCTGGCCGATTTGGCGAACCGTTCGGGGATCGCCCTGTCAACCCTCAGCCGGATCGAGACCGGCAGGATGACGGGAACCCTGGAGTCTCACGTGGCCATCGCCCGAGCACTGGGAACGCGCCTGGCCGAGCTGTACGCCATCCTGGAGCCGGCCGGTCCACCCGCGGAGCTCACCCGTCCGGACGAGGCCCGGCACGCGATCGTCACCGCCAAAGGAACCACCCTGCATCTCCTGACCTCCTCCGCCGCGCAGAAGAAGATGCTCGTGGCCGTCCTGACGCTTCCACCCCGGAAGGGGACGCGCGACGAAAAAGGGCCGGCCGGCTCGGAGAGGTTCCTGTACGTCCTGAAGGGGGAGGTGCAGGTGGCGCTGAACCGCGAGAAACATCGGGTGAAGGCCGGCGCGGGGCTTTACTTCCAGGCGGCGCTGTCCCACTCCTTCCTGAATCCCGGGGCCTCCGCCGCCCGAGCGCTGCTGGTCAGCTGCCCGCCCGCCCTCTGATCTGTCCTGGCGGTCTGCTAGCGGATCTGTTCGATCACCAGCGGATAGCGGAGCTTCAGATCCCCGTTGAGGAGAATCTCGACGGCGTATTCACCCGGCCTCGGCAGCTCCAGGTTGTTGAAGCGGGCAATCACCGAGTGCCGCGACTTGAGGGTGGACAGCTCGAAGGCCGTTTCCTGATCCCGAGCCAGCTCCGCGCCCGCCGGGTCCAGGATGCGGCTGTACTGACGGAAGCTTCCCACCCCACCGATCCAGCCGTTCACGACGAAGAGAACCGGGTGCACTGCGGGGAATTCACGGGCCCCCACGGTCTCAAAGAGGCCGAGGAGGATGAATTTGCCGT
Source organism: uncultured Planctomycetia bacterium (assembly GCA_964343105.1). GTDB lineage: Bacteria > Omnitrophota > Gorgyraeia > 1-14-0-20-64-10 > 1-14-0-20-64-10 > CAYFHV01. The sequence continues at coordinate 6,449 of CAYFHV010000022.1, forward strand.
TGTCCTCCCGCCGGACGTCGTCGCAGAGAACGGAGTAGAGAAGGGCCGGTTCGATGGTCGTGGCCATGCCTGCGGATCCGGCCCGGTCCTACCGCTGAGCCTGCTTCTCGATGATCGCTTCCAGGCGGGCCTTGTCTTCGGGAGTCAGCTGGCTGAACTCGATCCCCGTGTCGAAGCTGGCACCCCGGCGGACCTCCCCGCGCCGGACCACCCAGACCACCGTGCCCCCGGACTTCACGGGCGGCTTGCCGTCGTCGAGGTTCAGCTCAATCTCCACCGGCGAGAAGATGTCCACGCTGCGCTCCAGGAAGACACAGACCCCCCCGAGCCCCACGTTCTCCGTCACCGACGAGATGGACGAGGGCTCCCCCTGTTTCCGGAGGATCACCGTACACTTGTATTTCGCGCGAGGAAAACGCCGCTGATCAATTCCCTGCCACACGAGGAACCTCCGCTGTTTTGACTAGGTTATAGAGGATAACCAATGAAATTGCAAGTCCCTTCGGATCGTGGTAGCCTGTCTGTCGAGGCGGGCATGTACGAGACCTTCTACGGTTTTCGGGAAAAGCCCTTCCACGTGACGGCGGATCCCAGCTTCCTCTACCCGTCCCGCCAGCATCAGGAGGCCCTGGCCCACCTCCTCTATGGGATCCGCGAACGGCTCGGCTTCCTGCTGATTACCGGCGAGGTGGGAACCGGGAAGACCACCCTGTGCAAGGCGGTCCTCAACGAGCTGCGCGGCCCGGCGCGGACGGCCCTGATCCTCCAGCCCACCCTGAGCCCCGCCCAGCTGCTCCGGGCGATTCTCCGCGACCTCGGCCAGGAGATGGCCCGCGGCAGCCGCGGGGAACTCCTCCAGGCGATCGAGCGGTTCGTCATTCAACAGGCGGAGTCGGATCACACCTGCGTGGTGATCCTGGACGAGGCCCAGGGGCTCAGCGCAGCCAGCCTGGAACAGGTTCGCCTCCTCTCCAACGTCGAAACCCAGAAGGCGAAGCTCCTGCAGATCGTGCTCATCGGGCAGCCCGAGCTCTCCCAGCGGCTCTCCGCGGACCACCGCCTGCGGGCGCTGGACCAGCGGATCGCTGTGCGCTACCACATCCAACCCCTGGATGAACCGGAGGTTTCGGCCTACATCCAGCACCGCTTGCGGATCGCCGGCGCTCCAGCGGAGGTCCGCTTCACGGATGCGGCGACGGCGCTCATCGCCCGTTCATCGGGCGGAGTCCCACGCCGCATCAATCTCTTGTGCGATCAGGCATTGCTGGCGGGCTTCGTCAAGGAAACCCGGACCATCGATGAGTCGCTGGTCCTGCGGGCCTGCGCCGTCGTCACGGCGAATCCCGAGCCAAGCCCCGTGGTTGAAGTGAGCCATTTGAACTGACCCATGAGGAGGAACCGATGAGTCTCATTGCCGATGCGTTGCGCAAAGCCGGATCGAGCCCCGATCCAGACCCCGTCCCCTCCGAGTCGCCCCGGAAGCCCCTCTGGCCCTATCGCGCCGCTCTCCTCGGTCTGACGGCGATGGTCCTGGTCGGTCTGGGCCTTCTGAAGCGCCAGGCCGACCGGCCGCTGCCCCCCACTGCGGGGCTCACGGCGCCTGCCGCTGCGAAGGCCCCCCAGCCCCTCGGGATCAAGCTCCTCCGCCAGGCAGAGGGCAGCCTCAGCCTGAGCGGAATTGTGCGCGGGGGAGAGGGCAAATCGCTGGCGGTCATCAACGGACGCGTCCTGGAGGAAGGCGATACCGTCGGTGCAGTCCGACTGGTGCGGGTGGAATCGGATCAGGTGCAGGTCGAAGAGAACGGAACGGTCCGGACGCTGAAGCTGGGAAACTAAGAATCCGCTCTGAGGCGGGGCCCCTCCCTACCGGAAGCGGACGAAGGCATCCCTGAAGTCCGCGAAGCGCGGATCGCCGGCCAGGCGCAGCCGCTCCAGATCGGCCTCCTCTCGCGTCACAAAACTCCCCACGTAGAGCCGGTAGCGTGGACGGCCATCCCGCCGGGGCTGCTCCACAAGGAAGGCATCGTACTGCAGGCGGCGGAGGGTTAAAAGGGTCCGCTCCGCCAGGGTGCGGACATCGTAGACCGCCACCTGAACCGTGTAAGGGCTCAGCTCACCGACGGGAACAGGGGAGGCCTGAATCCATCGGACCCCGCAGAGGTACCCCATCGCCGCCAGGACGAAGAGGGCCGCACCCACCCTTCCCCATCCCGGGAATCTCTCGCTGGGCCTGCGCCTGTCGGGAGCAGGACGCCTCAACTCATCCAGCTGAACCGCAAGCTGCTCCCGCTCCCTCCGGAGCGAAACCAGCTCCGAACGCAGGCGTTGAAGCTCCCCGTTGAGGATCTCCGACCCGGTCCATTCGGGGCCGGCCGCAGCGGGCGCCGAGCCCCTCCCGCCGGAGGCGCGGTACGCGCCGTAGAGCTTGCGCTGGATCTCCTCCTCGGTCAGGAGACCGATTCCCTGAGTCTCCGAGGTCCGATGGTCCCGGGTCATGTCAGTCTCAACCGATACCGTACCAAGGTCACCTCGCCCAGCGCCCACCGGCCCTCTTCTCGGAACCCGATCGCCCGGCAGAGTTGAATCGCCCGCTCCATGCGTGCGGAGGTTTGTATCATGACGTCTCGAAAACCCCTCTTCCGGCAGAAGGCCACGGCCTCCTCGAGAAGCCGCCGCCCGATCCCCTTCCCCCGATGGGAGGCCTCCACGAACAGCCTGCGAAGAAGCGCCGTGTGCGAGTCCTCCGCCTTCACCCCGCAGGTGCCGACGATCCGGCCCGCATCCTCCGCCACAAGGAAGACGCCGTTCGGGCCCCGGTACGTCTCCGAGAGCCGCTCAAGGTCATCGGCCGGGTAGGCGGCCTGGTCCGCTGAGAACTCGCGGGCGAGTATCCCGGTCACCAGCTCCACAATCCGCGGAGCGTCCGAGTGAACGCACGGACGGATGGTCACCGGCCTTACGGGATCTTGTAGACCCGGTCGTGCCTCCTCACCCTTCCCGACACCTTGACCCCGATCTGCTGGCCCTTGTTGGCCTCGCTGATCGGGGCCCGGTCGATCTGCATCGAGGAGATCGTTTCGATGAGGTCAGTGGTGTGCCCGCGAATCCAGATTCTCTCGCCCACCTTCAAGGAACCCTGGGTGATCTCGAGGATCGCGGCACTGGGAACGGCAAAGAAGCCAACCACGCGTCCAATCTCTTCCCCTGCTGGAGTGGCAGGGGCGGGTGTAGGTGTTTGCTCGGGCATCGGTGTTTGCTCAGGCATCTAAGACCTCCTGCGGGTTTTCCTATCCTATGCCAAGACAACGGCGCTGTCAACGCCGACCATTCGGATGAGGATGAGGCGGGGCCAGCACATGCTCCAGTGCGGCCCTGGCGGCCTCCTGGCTTGCCGCCTTCTTGCTCGGACCCGCGCCCTGTCCGTACTGGCGGCCCTTCCAGCCGACCGAGACGTGAAACCGGCGCCGATGCCCCGGGCCGCTCTCTCCCACGGTCCGGTAGTCCGGCGTGGCCTTGAAGTATCGCAGGACGTATTCCTGCAGGAGGGATTTGTAATCCGCCGCAGATTCTCCGGTCTCCACCGACTCGATCTCCCGGCGGAAGAGCCGGCGGATGAGCTTCGTCGCCGCAGGCAGGCCCTGATCCAGAAAGAGGGCCCCGAGAACCGCCTCCAGGGCGGAGCCAATCACCGACGGGCGGCGGCCCTCCCCCCGCGACGTCTCCCCGTGCCCCAGAAGGATCCACTGATCCAGATGGAGCGTCGAGGCGATCTCGCCCAGCGTGGCGCGGCTCACCACCTGCGCCTTCACCTTGGCGAGCTCCCCGACCTCTGAACCCGGATAGTGGCGGTACAGCTCCTCCGAGATCACCAGGCCGAGCACGGCGTCCCCGAGAAACTCGAGCGTCTCATTGTCCCTCTTCGCGGGCGACTGCTCGCCCGTCTGGGCGAAGGATCGGTGGATCAGCGCCAGGTGGAGCAGCGCAGGCCGCCGGAACCGAACCCCCAGGGCCCGTTCCAGCCGGCGCAGCTCCTTGACGCGATCCCGGCTCAGCTCTGACCGGAAGAGGATCATCGATCCTCCAGAACCGATCCCGCCGCAGCACGGATGATGCGCTCGGGCAGATCACGCCGGACCACGCAGCGGCCGATCGCCACCGGCAGCACCCACCGGTTGCGGCCGCTCGTCCACTTCTTGTCGTGCGCCATCGCCCGGAAGAGGGCGTCCCGGCGGATCCCGCGTGCCGATCGGGGCAGCCCCAGATGGTCCAGGGCTTCGTGGATCCGCGCGCGCGCCGATTCCGCCAGCCAGCCCATCCGCCATGAAATTTCCGAAGCCACCCGAATCCCCAGGCCCACGGCCTCCCCATGCGTCACGGAGCGGCGATAGCCCGATGCCGTCTCCAGCGCATGCCCGAAGGTGTGACCCAGATTCAGCAGGGTCCGGATCCCGCGGGCCTCGAATTCATCCTGCTCGACCACCCGGGCCTTCACCTTGGCCGCCCGCGCAATCATCCAGGAGGCCTTCGCACGGTCCGCACGCAGCTCGGCAACCGGCGTTCTCTCCAGCAGGGAGAACAGGGGCGGATCCCCCAGGATCCCGCACTTCAGCACCTCTGCCAGGCCCGAGCGGAACTGCCGGTCGGAGAGCGTCGCCAGGAAGCCGGTCTCAATGAAGACCAGCCTCGGCTGAATAAAGAGACCCGCGAGGTTCTTCCCCTCGGGCAGATCAATCCCTGTCTTTCCACCGATGGAAGAATCCACCTGGGCGAGCAGGGTGGTGGGGAGCTGAACGAAGGGAATCCCCCGCCGGTAAAGCCCGGCCGCCATCCCTCCCACGTCCCCGATCACCCCGCCGCCGGCCAGGATGAGGAGGAGCCGCTTGCCCGGGCCGTCCCGCCGGGCCAGCTCGGTGAGAAGCCGGCCCAGGGTGGAGATCCCCTTGCTCCGCTCCGAATCCATGACGGTCACCGCCTGGAACCGGAAGCCGGCCCGCTGCAGCGCGGCCCGAAGGGAGGGCCCGTGGCGCCGCAGGATCGATCGGTTGCTGATCACCACCGGCTCCGTTCCCAGCTTCAGACGGCGCAGCAGATGCCCGAATCCGGCGAGATGCCCGGATCCGATCCGGATCTCGTAGCCTCGGGGGCCCAGACGAACCGGGATCCTGAAGGAGCGCTTCATCCGGTCATCACCCCCAGGGCCCGAGCGAGGAACCGGACGATCGGCCACAGCACCCGGTCGAGGACACCCAGATACAGGAGAGCCACCACCAGCACGATCCCCCACTGCTCCAGGAGCAGGAGGAGCCGAGCCGCCTGCGCAGGCAGCAGACCGGCCAGGATCCGGGATCCATCCAGCGGAGGGATCGGGAGGAGATTGAACGTCCCGAGAACCAGACTGATGAGGGCCAGCGTGCGCAGCAACGAAGCGGCCAACGGGAAACGGACCGGACCGAGAATCTGCACGAGGGCCGCCGCGACGACTGCCAGCGCGAGGTTGGCCGCCGGCCCCGCCAGGCCGACCCACAACAGATCCCGCTTCGGGTGCCGGAGCAGGAAGGGATTGATCGGGACCGGCTTGGCCCAGCCGAAAACGAACGGGGCACGCAACAGCAGGAGGATCAGCGGAAGCGCTACCGTCCCCACCGGATCCATGTGCTTCAACGGATTGAGGGTCAGCCGTCCCGCCTCCTTGGCGGTCGGGTCTCCGAGGGACAGCGCCACCCAGCCGTGGCTGACCTCGTGGATCATCACCGCCACCATGAAGAGGGGAAAGAGGACTGAAAAGCCAATGAGCTGCTCGATCAACGCAGCGCTCGCGGAAGAGAGATGTCTGCCACCGTCACCGGCCCGGTCCAACGCCTCGCCGAGGGCTTCGTGCAGCCGGCCTTGGGGAGCCCGCACGTCACCGTGGCGGCCGCCCGGATGGCCACACCCGCCGGGGCGCCGGTGTCCGCCGACAGACCCGAGGGTAAATCCACCGCCAGCACCGGACAGCGCTGCCGGTTCGCCCAGACGATCCCGGAGCGGATCGGCTCGCGCACCTCGCCCGCCGCACCGGTCCCCAGCAGGGCATCCACGATTCCTGCGGGACGGCGCCCCAACCGCCGCCAGCCGCTCCATTCCTCCGGGGTATCCACGCGCCTCAGCGCAAGCCCAGGCAGACGCCGCAGAATCTCCAGGTTGGTTGCTGCAGCGCCCCGGGCCCGCGCCGGATCGGAAAAGAGAAGCACCTCGACAGGGATCCCCCAGTTGTGCAGATGCCTGGCCGCCACAAACCCATCCCCTCCGTTGGACCCGCCCCCCGCCAGAACCAGGACCGGCTCCTGCGAGGAGGGATGCCGCCGGGAGAAGATCCTCCGCGCCGCCCGAGCCACGGCCAAGCCGGCGTTCTCCATGAGGATGATCTCCGGGATGCCGAACTCCTCCTGCGCTCTCCGGTCAATCTCGCGCATCTGGGCTGCGGTCACCGCCTTCATCGCTCCGGCCGGCGCCCCGCCCTCATCGGACCTTGGCGCCGGCAGCCAGGGACCGCTCCGGCACGACCAGCGACAGCGTCTCGCCGTCCTGAGCGGCCAGGAGCATCCCCTGCGAAACCACACCCCGCAGGGTGGCGGGCTCCAGGTTGTCCACGATCACGATCCGCTTGCCGGCCAGCTCCTCCGGCCGGTAATGGCGGGCGATCCCTGCAACGATCTCCTTCCTCTCGGAGCCGGTGTCCACAGTGAGGATGAGGAGCTTGTCCGCGTTCGGATGGGCGCGCGCCTCCACCACTTGCGCCACCTTCAGCTCCAGCCGTCCGAATTCCTCGATCGTGATCATTCGCTTCCTTCCTCCCCCGGCCGCTTCAGCGCCTGCACGAAGGTGACGTACGATTCGTGAACCCAGCCGCGGCAGCTCTCCGGCACCTCGACCGCCACCCAGTCGCCCAGATCCTGCCTGACCTGCAGTGTGGCCTCTGCCGAAACGGTTCCCAGACTGGTCGAGGAATCGTTTGCTCCCGCCCGCACGTGCAGGCGTTCCCACCGGACGACCGCCGCCTCCCCTGCCCGCTCCAGCCCCTCGCTCCGGACATATCCGGAGAGATCCCCGGGGACCCGGATCCCGTACCACTCGCCGACCTGCTGCATCACCGCCACGCGTGTCCTCCATGGAAGGGAGCCGAGCACCTCGTACGAGCGTCCCGGGCCGGCTCGCAGATTCACCCGGTCTCCGGTGACCAGGCCTTCAAAGGGAAAGACGGCCTGCTCGGCCGCAACAGAGCTGGCGGCGGAATCCGCCCGGATCGGGGAGATGACGCAGAGCGAGAGGATGGGCGCTGCCAGAAGCGGCCGCCAGGAACGCAAGGAAGTTACTTCTTCTTGGGCCTTGCGCCCGCGGCGGATGGAGCCGGGGCCGCCGCGGATGGCGCCGCAGCGCCCGGCGCGGCAGCGGCTCCTGCTGCAGCCGCTTTCTCTTTCTTGATCCGGATCCTCAGATGCTTCACCTTCGGAAGGCCCAGGCAGGAAGCCGCCTTCGGGTCGAGGGATCCCCTCTCCTCAAGGATCCGCACCCGCTCCAAGCGGGACAGGACCGACCGGTGACGTTTCATCGTATCGGTCGATTTCAGACTGCGATGAATGGACATATCCCTGAATTACCTCAATGACGCGGACAGACGCTTGATGAAGGCGTCGCGGTACGTTTTCCTTAAACCGCCCAACGCCGCCTCCGCTTCCTCCCTCGTGCGGAAGCCGACCGCACGCAGCTCCAGATACCGCCCCTGCCGGATCACCTCGCAGGAGACGCCCGAGCGGGCCAGCCGCTGGGCCTCCTCCCGCGCCGCTCCCTGGCCGGCATAGGTGGCCAACTGAATCCCGTATCCGCCTTCCGCCCGTGGGGCGGCGGGCGCAACAGAGGGAGCGACCGGAGGGGGGCTGTGGACCGAGGCCTCGACCGTCGGCAGCGGCTTGGCGGCGGCCGTTCCGACAGAGGCCTGAGCCGTCGTCGGCGCAGGAACCCCCAGCTGTTTGCCCCGCTCCACACCCAGGCAGAACCCAGCCAGCATCACCAGGACCAGCCCCAAACCGGCGAAGAGTAAATCCTCGTAAGCAACCTTCAAACGGAGGAACCTTCCCGGGAAAGCGGAGAGCCACGCCGAGCGTTTGGGACCCGGCTGGCCTGGGAGACCCGGAAACAGCTCACGCTCCGCCATCGCCTTAATCTATCACAGCCCGCTTTCCCCGTCGATAGGAAAGCGGCGCGAGGCCGCCTGCAAGCCCCGGGTCTGGACGAAGAGTTTCAGTGTCCGCGACAGTTATCGTACTGGCCCTTGCAGTAAACCTCGGAAGGTTTCCTCAATCTCCCTATTGACATCCCGCTCCTCCACCCATCGCGAGACGAAGGGGCGAAGCATCAGGTAGCCCTGGCGTGACGGATCCGCAAGATAATCGGTCAAATTCCTGCGAAAGGCTCCGAAATATTCGTGCGATTCAAGGCGGGAAACGGCGTCCAACACGCCTTGCGGGTCAGGGCTGAACCGGAGGATGAAGTAGACGTAGAACAGATCCTTGTCGCGCTTCAGGGAGTCAGAGCGGCTGACAAAAGTGATGCCCTTATGATAGAGAAACAGCTCCGGTCTTGCCACCTGGACGGCCAGCCTCCTCTGCGGAGGACCCACCTGAAGGGTGACGGGATCCTTCAGGAGGATTTCAAAGGCTTCGATCCGATGGCAGGCCAGCTTCCGACCCAGGAAGCGGTTTAAGGTGTCATCGGAGGTCTCGAATGAGGTGATGAACTCCAGCTTCATTTCCAGGTTCCCCTCCTTGTAGATGAACTCGATCGGGTCGGGATCCTTATCGTGAATCCGCTCCATGGCCAATCCCATTGTTTTAAGCCGGTCGTAAACCGTGGTCTCAAACTTCCTGGGACCTGTCTCCGTAACGCCCAGGTCGACATCCATGGTCGTGGGAATGTTGGGAATCCTCTTCCTCCAAAGGTATGTCGCATAAAGGGTGGGACACCAGCCGCCAACAACGACCAGACGCGGCAGCTCGGGGCCTAGGGCGATCAGGGCGTCCAGAAAAGCCCGTTCCAATCGTGCCAATTCAGACAAGGGTCTGGCCTCGCTTTTTAAAGAATTCCTCCAGGTGCTTGGCCTCTTCGGGACCGCTGGGAGGGAATGTCGTCAAATCCAGATAAAGCTGAAGGCTGGACACCACCCGATAGCCTTTCACCTTCCGGGAGTCCCGAAAAACGGAGCTGCGGTAAAAGGGCGAAGCGAAGCAGACGTTTCCGCCGC
>CAYFHV010000023.1:0-857 GCA_964343105.1 uncultured Planctomycetia bacterium
TGCACCTTTCCCACGGCCTTTCCTTCCCGATTGAAGAGCTGAATCGCTTCCATGGACCTGTTATCCCTTCTTCGGCGCCGCCGGCGCCTGCTTGGCCGCCGCCGGCTTTTTCCCTGTGGCCGGCTTGGCCGCCTGGGGAGCCGCCTTCTTCTTCGCAACCCGCTTCGGACCCGCAACCTTCGGGGGCTTGCGGGACCTGCGAATGAAAACCACGGCCTGCTCCGCCCCCGGAACCGCCCCCTCCACCAGAAGAAGGTTTCGCTCCGGATCGACCCGAACGACGCTGAGCGCCTGCACGGTCACCGTCCGATCCCCCATGTGGCCCGGCAGGTGATGCCCCTTGAAGACGCGCGAGGGGTCGGTGCTGGATCCGATCGAGCCGGGGCGCCGGTGGGACGTTGAACCGTGCGTCCGCGGCCCGCCCTTCCAGTGCCACCGCTTCATCCCGCCCTGGAATCCCTTGCCGATGGAACGCCCCGTCACATCCACCCGGTCGCCCGCCTTGAAAAGATCAACGGTGATGGACCCGCCCAGCGTCACCGGCTCCTCTTTTCCGATCCGGAACTCCTTGAGCACCTCTTTCGGGGCGGTCTTCGCCTTGGCGAAATACCCCGCCAGCGGTTTCGAGAGCCCCTTGGGGCGGCTCTCGCCGAACCCGAGCTGGACCGCCCGGTAGCCGTGCGCTCCTTCAGTCCGCTCGGCCACCACGGTGCAGGGACCGGCCTCCAGCACAGTGACCGGCACCGGCTGACCGTCTTCCTGGAAGATCTGGGTCATTCCCAGCTTGCGGCCGATCAAACCCAAACCCGGTCTCACTTCGCGCCTCCTCTGGGGGAGGGGGGCGTGTTGGGGGGAAC
>CAYFHV010000023.1:867-15337 GCA_964343105.1 uncultured Planctomycetia bacterium
GGAAATCTCCCCCAATAGCACCATTTGCCTTTGCCGGATGGGGGAGTCCGGAGGGGGAAACCAGGCAGTGGTTTCCCCCTCCGAGAGCGGCGAGATGGCGGGTCAGTCCGGTCACGATCGTGAAGCCGGGAGGCACACGGCTCCCGTTTGCAAGGGCACGCGCCATCTCGCCGCTCATTTGATCTCCACATCCACGCCGGCCGGCAGATCCAGCTTCCGCAGGGCATCCACCGTCTTGGAGGTGGGGTTGACGATGTCGAGAAGCCGCTTGTGTGTTTTCATCTGGAACTGCTCCCGCGACTTCTTGTCGACGTGCGGGGAGCGCAGCACCGTGTAGATCTCCCGCTTGGACGGCAGCGGCACCGGGCCCGACACCCCGGCGCCGGTCCGCTTCACCGATTCCACGATCTCCGCCGCAGATTTATCCAGGATCCGGTGGTCGTAGGCCTTCAGCTTGATTCGAATCTTCCTCTCCGCCATTTCAGCGCTTGACCTCGCGTCCCTGCATCACCCTCTCCTTCAGCGAGGCGGGAACCTCCTGGTAGGCGCACGGCTCCATCGAGAAGGATCCGCGCCCCTGCGTCAGACTCCGGATGATCGTGGCATAACCGAACATCTCCGCCAGGGGCACCTCGCCCCGGACCACCTTCACGTTGGCCCGCTGACCCATCTCCAGGATTCGGCAGCGCCGGCTGTTCAAGTCTCCGATCACCTCGCCCAGGTAATCCTCCGGCACCACGACCTCCAGCTTCATGATCGGCTCCAGAAAGACGGGCCCAGCCCGACGCACCGCCTCCCGCAGCGCCATGGAGCCGGCGATCTTGAACGCCATCTCCGAGGAGTCCACCTGGTGGTAGGAGCCATCGACCAGCGTCACCGCCACGTCAATCACCGGGTAGCCGGCCAGGACGCCTGACTGAGCCGATTCCAGGACCCCCTGCCTGACGGCGGGGACGTACTCCTTCGGGATCGCCCCCCCGGTGATCTTGTTGATGAACTCGACCCCCGTGCCGCGCTCGCCGGGCTCCAGGTCGACCACGACATGCCCGTACTGCCCGCGGCCGCCGCTCTGCTGGATGAACTTCCCCTCCACCTCGGAAACCTCCTTCGTGATCGTCTCCTTGTAGGCCACCTGGGGAGGGCCCACCTTGGTGTTCACCTTGAACTCCCGCTTCATCCGGTCCAGCAGAACCTCCAGATGCAGCTCGCCCATCCCCGCAATGATCGTCTGGGCGGTCTCCGAGTTGTAGCGGACCCGGAAGGTGGGGTCCTCTTCCTGCAGCCGGCTCATGGCGTGCGCCAGCTTCTCCTGGTCCAGCTTGGTCTCCGCCTCGATCGCCAGAGAAACCACCGGCTCCGGGAAGGCCATCCCCTCCAGGAGGATCGGATGCTCCTTGTCGCAGACCGTCTCGCCGGTCTTCGTCTCCTTCAAGCCCACCGCCGCAACGATGTCCCCCGCCCAAACCTCCTTGACGATCTCCTGCTTGTTGGCGTGCATCCGCACGAGCTTTCCGATCCGCTCCTGCTCCCGCCGGTTGGCGTTGAAGTAATAGGAGCCCGAGCGCAGGATCCCCGAGTAGACCCGCAGGAAGGTGAGCTTGCCCACGAAGGGATCGCTCATGATCTTGAAGGCCAGCGCGGCCAACGGCCCCTGGGCCTCCGTGTGCCTCTCCTCCTCCTGCTCCGTCTCCGGGTTCAGCCCCTTCACCGAGGGGATCTCAAGCGGCGAGGGCAGATACGCGCAGACCGCATCCAGGAGAAGCTGCACCCCCTTGTTCTTCGCCGAGGAGCCGCAGAGAACCGGCACGATCCGGTTGGCGATCGTCGCCCGCCGGACCGCCGCCGTCAGCTCCTCCACCCCGATGTCGTGATCGTGGATGAACTTCTCCATGACGGCCTCATCCGCCTCCCCCACCTTCTCCACGAGCTTGGCCCGCCACTCCTCCACCTGGGCCTGCATCTCCGGCGGAACCGGGCGGTCCTCGAAGCTCACCCCCTCCTCGTCCAGGTAGACGCGCAGGGTCCGGTGGAGGAGGTCGATCTGTCCGACGAACTTCGCCTCCGCGCCCATCGGCAGCTGCAATGCCACCGGAACCGCACCCAAACGTTCCTTGATCTGTTTGAAGGTGCCGTAGAAATCGGCTCCCAGCCGGTCCATCTTGTTCACGTACGCCATCCGCGGGACGTGGTAGCGGTCCGCCTGCCGCCAGACCGTCTCGGACTGGGATTCCACGCCGCTCACCGCGTCGAAGATCACGATCGCCCCGTCCAGCACCTTGAGGCTCCGCTCCACCTCGGCGGTGAAGTCCACGTGGCCGGGGGTGTCGATGATGTTGATCTTCATGTCCTGCCAGAAGGTGGTGATGGCGGCCGCGGTGATCGTGATCCCCCGCTCCTGCTCCTGGACCATCCAGTCGGTGGTCGTCGTTCCCTCGTCCACCTCCCCGATCCGGTGGATCCGGCCGGTGTAGAAGAGGATCCGCTCGGTGGTCGTGGTCTTGCCCGCATCGATGTGCGCCACGATTCCGATGTTCCGCCATCTCTGCAACGGGATGTCCGAGCCTACGGCGTCCGCCATCGCTGTCTCGACCCTTACCATCGGTAATGGCTGAAGGCTCGGTTGGCCTCCGCCATCCGGTGCATGTCTTCCTTCCTCTTCACCGCCGACCCCTGCCCCTGATACGCCGTCAGGAGCTCTTCCGCCAGCCGCTCCTGCATGGGCCTGCCGGCGCGGCCGCGGGCAAAGTCCCTCAGCCACTTCAACGCCAGGAACGTCCCCCGGTCCTGGCGCACCTCCACCGGCACCTGATAAGTTGCGCCACCCACACGGCGCGACTTCACCTCCACCAGGGGCCTGGCGTTCTCCACCGCCTTCTGGAACAGCTCCAGCGGGTCGTGGACGTTCGCCTTCTTCGTTGCCAGGTCCATCGCCTGGTAGACGATCTTCTCCGCCTTGGACTTCTTGCCTTCCCGCATCACCATGTGAACGAACCGCTGGACCAGGCGTGAGCCAAAACGGGCGTCTGGAGAGATGGAACGCTTCGGTATTCCCCGCCTCCTCATCGCATTCCTCTGGAAAGGGGGGCATGTTGGGGCGTGCTGAGGAGATGGACGATCCCCCCATGGGAAATTCCCCCCAACGAGACCTCCGGCCCGCCGCAGGCGGGCCGCCCGGGAAAGGGGGATCCCAGGGGGGAAACAGCGGAGCGCGTTTCCCCCCTGGAAAGCGGTGAGACGACAGGCCTGCCCGGGCCCGGCCGCCAAGCCGAGAGGCACACAACGTCTGTCTGTCCGGGCCCGCGTCGTCTCACCGCTTCATCCCTTCGGCCTCTTCGCCCCGTACTTGGAGCGGGACTTCCGACGCTGATTCACCCCGGCCGCATCCAAGGTCCCCCGGATGATGTGGTAGCGGACCCCCGGCAGGTCCTTGACCCTGCCTCCCCTGACGAGCACGATCGAGTGCTCCTGGAGGTTATGCCCCTCTCCCGGGATGTAGGAGGTAACCTCCACCCCGTTGGTCAGCCGGACGCGGGCAATCTTCCGAAGCGCGGAGTTCGGCTTCTTCGGGGTCATCGTTCGCACCTGGAGGCAGACGCCGCGCAGCTGAGGGCGCCCCTCGAGGGCCGGCGACTTGGAGCGCTTGCCCTTCTCCTTGCGGCCCTTCCGGATGAGCTGCGCGATCGTCGGGCACATGGCTTACCCCTGCTCCTCCGTCTTGGGCTCCCCCGCCTCGGCCGGTCCCGCTGCCTCCAGCTCCGCGAGGCCCGGCACGCTCTTCACCATCTCGATCGCCCGGTGCTCCGGGAATCCGGATCCCACCGGGATCAGGTGCCCCATGATCACGTTCTCCTTGAGCCCCAGCAGGTTATCCCGCCGTCCGGCGGTCGCCGCCTCGGTGAGGACCCGCGTTGTCTCCTGGAAGCTGGCCGCCGAGATGAAGCTCTCCGTGGAGAGCGATGCCTTCGTGATCCCCAGCAGCAGCTGGGTTGCGGAGGCCGGCTTTCCGCCCCGCTTGTTGACCCGCTCGTTCTCCTCCTGGAACCGGCTCTTGTCCACCTGGCTGCCCACGAGGAAATCGGCGTCTCCCGGATCGTCCACCCGGACCTTGCGCAGCATCTGCCGCACGATCACCTCGATGTGCTTGTCGTTGATGCGCACCCCCTGCAGCCGGTAGACCTCCTGGATCTCGTTGACGAGGTACTCCTGCAGCTTCTTGTCCCCCCCGATCCGCAGGATGTCCTGAGGCACCACGGGCCCGTCGATCAGCGGCTGGCCGGCCGTCACCCAGTCCCCCTTATAGACGTTGAGGTGCTTGCCGTGAGGGATCAGGTACTCCCGCTTCATCCCGGTGGGGCTCTTGATGACCACCCGCCGCTGGCCCTTCTTCGAGTCCCCGAACTCCACCACGCCGTCAATCTCGCTGATGATGGCCGGGTCCTTCGGCTTGCGCGCCTCGAAGAGCTCCGCCACGCGGGGCAGGCCTCCCGTGATGTCCTTGGTCTTGGTCAGAACCCGCGGGGTCTTCGCCAGGAGGTCGCCCGCCTCGACGCGCTGGCCGTCCTTGACCACCACGTGGGCCCCCGCCGGGATGGGGTAGATTGCCAGCACCTCTCCCTTGGAATCCTCCAGGACCAGCTGCGGGTGGTACTCCCCCCGATAATCGATGACGATCCGATCCGGCAGGCCCGTGGCCGGGTCCACATCGGTGCGCATCGTGACCCCTTCCTTCAGATCCTCGAACCGGACCCGCCCGCCTCCCTCCGTCAGGATCGGAACCGTGTAGGGATCCCAGCGCACGAAGATCTCGTCCTTGACGACCTTGCCGCCCTCCCCGTGCTTGAGGATGGCGCCCGAGGGGACCGTGTAGCGGTCCAGCTCCCGGCCGCTGTCGTCGTTGATCGAGATCTGCCCGTTGCGGTTCAAGACCACGAACTCCTTCCCCTTCTGGACGACCCGCAGGTTGTGGAATTTGAGCACCCCCCGCATCTTCGCCTTGATGTACGAGGTCTCCACCACCCGGAACGCGGTCCCTCCGATGTGGAAGGTCCTCATGGTCAGCTGCGTGCCCGGCTCGCCGATGGACTGCGCGGCGATGATCCCCACCGACTCGCCCACCTCCACCAGCCGCCCGGTCCCCAGGTTCCGCCCGTAACAGCGGATGCAGACGCCTCGCTTCGAGTCGCAGGTGAGCACCGACCGGATCCGGATCTTCTCGATGCCCGCCTGCTCAATCTTGCCGGCGGCCTCTTCCGTAATCTCCTGCCCCGCCTCGACGATGATCGTGTCGGTGATCACGTCGGCGATGTTGTCCAGGGCGACGCGCCCGATGATCCGCTCCTTCAAAGGCACGACCACCTCATCCCCCTCGATGATGGCGCTGATCAGGATGCCGTTTAAGGTCCCGCAGTCCTGCTCCATGACCGCCACATCCTGCGCCACATCCACCAGCCGCCGTGTGAGGTATCCCGAGTCGGCGGTCTTCAGCGCCGTGTCGGCCAGCCCCTTGCGGGCGCCATGCGTCGAGATGAAATACTCCAGCACCGTCAGCCCCTCCCGGAAGTTGGCGGTGATCGGGCTCTCGATGATCTCACCCGAGGGCTTCGCCATCAGGCCCCGCATGCCGGCCAGCTGCCGGATCTGCTGCTTGGATCCCCGCGCGCCCGAATCCGCCATGAGGAACACCGGGTTGAAGGGATCCATCTGCTTGAAGATGAGGTCCGACACGCGGTCCGTCGCATGCGTCCAGATGTCGATCGCCTTGTTGTACCGCTCCCCGTCGGTGATGAGCCCCTTCCGGTACTGATCCTCCACCTCGGCCACCTCGGCCCGGGCCTCCTGGATGATCTTCTCCTTCTCCTTCGGGATCTGCAGGTGATCGATCGAGATGGACAGCCCGCCCCGCGTGGCCATCTCAAAGCCCAGCTGCTTGAGATCGTCCAGGAGCTGCGTCGTCCGGCTGTGCCCGCACTTCTTGTAGATCTCGACCACCAGATCGCTCAAGGCCGTCTTGTCCATCACGCGGTTGACGAACCCCGCCTCCGGCGGGATGTACTCGTTGAAGACAACCCGCCCCGGGGTGGTCTCCATGAACTTGCCGTCCTCCAGGAGCCTGATCTTCGCGTGCAGCGAAACCTCCTCTTCCTCCAGCGCCAGCAGCACCTCGTCCCGGGAGGAGAAGGCCTTGCCCGCTCCCTTGACGCCGTCCGTCCTCTCCCGCGTCAGGTAGTGGCAGCCGAGCACGATGTCCTGGGTGGGGCTGACGATCGGCTGCCCGTTGGCCGGGGAGAAGATGTTGTGGGTGGAGAGCATGAGGATCCGGGATTCCATCTGCGCCTCGATCGACAGCGGCACATGAACCGCCATCTGGTCCCCGTCGAAGTCCGCGTTGAACGCGGTGCAGACCAGAGGATGGATCTTGATCGCCTTGCCCTCGATCAGCATCGGCTCGAACGCCTGGATCCCCAGCCGGTGCAGCGTCGGGGCCCGGTTCAGAAGCACCGGATGGTCCCGGATCACTTCCTCCAGGATGTCCCAAACCTCCAGGCGGGCCCGCTCCACCATCCGCTTCGCCGATTTGATCGTGTGGACGAATCCCCGCTCCCGCAGCTTCTTGATGATGAACGGCTCGAACAGCTCCAGGGCCATCTTCTTCGGGAGGCCGCACTGATTCAGCTTCAGCTCCGGCCCGATCACGATCACCGACCGGCCCGAGTAATCCACCCTCTTGCCCAGCAGGTTCTGCCGGAACCTGCCCTGCTTGCCCTTGAGCATGTCGGCCAGGGACTTGAGCGGCCGGTTGCCCGGCCCCAGAACCGGCCTGCCGTGGCGGCCGTTATCGAACAGGGCGTCGACGGCCTCCTGCAGCATCCGCTTTTCATTCCGGACGATCACATCCGGGGCCTTGAGCTCGATGAGCTTCTTCAGGCGATTGTTCCGGTTGATCACGCGGCGGTACAGGTCGTTGAGGTCGCTGGTAGCGAAGCGGCCGCCGTCCAGCGGAACCAGGGGCCTTAAGTCCGGCGGGATCACCGGCAGCACGGAGAGGATCATCCACTGGGGCCGGTTGCCGGACTTGCGGAACGCATCGGCGATCCGCATGGTCTTGATCAGCTTCTTCTGGAGCTGCTCCCCCTTGGCCGTTTTCAGGTCCCTCTTGAGCTTCTCCGTCAACCGGTCGAGGTCCAGCTCCTCGAGGAGATCCCGGACCGCCTCCGCCCCCATCCTCGCCTCAAATCCATGCCCGTACTTCTTCAGGGCCTCCTGGTACCTCTCCTCGGAGAGGAGCTCCATCTTCTTGAGCGGCGTTTCACCCGGGTCGATGACGACGTACTCCTCGTAGTAGAGGACCCGCTCCAGATCGCGCAGGTTCATGTCCAGTAGGGTCGCCAGCCGGCTGGGCATCGTCTTGAAGAACCAGACATGCGAGACCGGCGCGGCCAGGTCGATGTGCCCCATCCGCTCCCGGCGCACGCTGGAGCGGGTAACCTCCACGCCGCATCGGTCGCAGACGATCCCCTTGTACTTGATCCGCTTGTACTTTCCGCAGCTGCACTCCCAATCCTTCGTGGGACCGAAGATCCGCTCGCAGAAGAGGCCGTCCTTCTCCGGCTTGAGGGTCCTGTAGTTGATCGTCTCCGGCTTCTTCACCTCGCCCCGCGACCAGGACCGGATCACCTCCGGGGAGGCGATCCGGATCGTGATCGAATCAAAAAGGGCTGCCTCCGGCGCCGGCCCCACAGGGCCCAGGCCCAGTTCCCGGGCCGCCTTCTCGACGCGCCCGAGCTTCTCGCGCTCCAGCCGATCCATCTCCTTGGTGCTGTCCACCATCGGTCCCCTTCAGCTCCCCTTTTTCTCGGTCCGGAAATCCAGGCAGAGACTCTGGAGCTCCTTGACCAGCACGTTGAAGGACTCCGGGGTCCCCGGATGCAGCGAATGCTCTCCCTGGACGATCGACTCGTAGATGCGGGTCCGGCCGACCACGTCGTCCGACTTCACCGTGAGAAGCTCCTGAAGGGTGTAGGCCGCCCCATACGCCTCCAGCGCCCAAACCTCCATCTCTCCGAAGCGCTGACCGCCGAACTGCGCCTTGCCCCCCAGCGGCTGCTGGGTGACCAGCGAATAGGGCCCAATGGAGCGCGCGTGGATCTTGTCATCCACCAGGTGGATCAGCTTCATCATGTAGATGTAGCCGACGGTCACCCTCTGATCGAAGGGGCGGCCGGTCATCCCATCCCGCAGGACGATCTGCCCATCCTCCGGAACCTTCGCCTCCTTCATGAGGGCCTTGATCTCCACCTCCCGGGCGCCGTCAAAGACCGGGGAGGAGATCTCCAGCCCCAGCACCTTGGCCGCCCATCCCAGGTGGGTCTCCAGGATCTGGCCCACGTTCATGCGGGAGGGCACCCCCAGCGGGTTCAGAACGATGTCCACCGGCGTGCCGTCCGGGAGGAAGGGCATGTCCTCCTCCGGAAGGATCTTGGCGATGACCCCCTTGTTCCCGTGCCGTCCCGCGACCTTGTCCCCGACCTGCACCTTCCGCTTCGACGCCACGTACGCCACCACCTTCTTCAGCACACCGGGCGGCAGCTCGTCTCCCCGCTTGTACTGGTCGATCTCCCGCTCTTCCTCGTAGGACAGCTCCTCCAGCTGGTCGCTCAGGACGCGCAGCGCCTTGCGCACCTCCTCCTCCTTCGTCTTGTCCGCCAGCCGGACATCCTCCAGGTCGGCCCGCTCCAGCTTCGCCAGATCCCGCGCCCGGACCGCGTGGTGCTGGGCGAGCAGCACCTCCCCGGTCTCCTCGTCCAGCAGCGAGTGCTCCAGCTTCTGCCCGATCAGCAGGCGGCCCAGCGTCTTGGCGCGCTCCTTCCGGAGCGACCGAATCTGGCCCTCGTAGGACTTGCGGATCTCGCCGATCTTCTTCTGCTCCTCGGCCAGCTCCTCCTTGGACTTCGGCCGGGCCTTCTTGCGGGAGAAGACCTTCACATCCACCACGATCCCCTCCACCCCCGGCGGCACGACCAGGCTCGCGTCCCGGACGTCCCCCGCCTTCTCCCCGAAGATCGCCCGCAGCAGCCGCTCCTCCGGGGATTGCTCGGTCTCCGATTTCGGCACCACCTTCCCCACGAGGATGTCCCCGGGGTGAACCTCCGCCCCCACGCGGACGATGCCGTGCTCGTCGAGGTCCTTCAAGGCTTCCTCCCCCACGTTCGGGATGTCCCGCGTGATCTCCTCGTTGCCCAGGCGCGTGTCCCGCGCCTCGATATCAAACTCCTCCACGTGGATGGAGGTGAAGATGTCCTCCCGGACCAGCCGCTCGCTGATCAGGATCGCGTCCTCGAAGTTGTAGCCCCGCCACGGCATGAACGCCACGAGCAGGTTCCTCCCCAGCGCGAGGACGCCCCTCTGCGTTGCCGTGCCGTCGGCGATCACCTGTCCCGCCTTCACCTTCTGCCCGACCGACACCAGCGGCCGCTGGTTGATGGAGGTATTCGCATTAGACCTGGCGTACTTCTGCAGCGGATAGACAGCCCGGTCAATCACCACCCGGTCGGACTGGACCTCCCGCACGACCCCGGCCTCCCGGGCCACCACCACCGCCCCGGAGTCCCGCGCCGCCCGGCCCTCCATCCCGGTCCCGATGAGGGGCGGCTCCGGGAACAGGAGCGGAACGGCCTGCCGCTGCATGTTGGAGCCCATGAGGGCGCGGTTGGCGTCATCGTGTTCCAGGAAGGGGATCAGGGAGGCGGCTACCGAAACCAGCTGTTTGGGGGAAACGTCCTTGAAGTGGACCTCGCTCGGCGGGACCAGCGGGAAGTCGCCGCGGTGCCGGCAGCGGACCAGCTTGTCCAGGAGACGGCCCTCGGCATCCACCCTCGCGTTGGCCTGCGCGATGGCGTATCGGTCCTCCACGTCGGCGGAGAGGAACTTCACCTGATTCGTCACGCGGCCCTTCTCCACCACCCAATAGGGGGTTTCAATGAAACCGAAGTCGTTGACCTGCGCGTAGGTGGAGAGGGAGGCGATGAGCCCGATGTTCGGCCCCTCGGGGGTCTCGATCGGGCAAATCCGCCCGTAGTGGGAATGGTGCACGTCCCGGACCTCGAAGCCGGCCCGCTTCCGGGAAAGCCCGCCCGGCCCCAAGGCGGACAGCCGGCGCTTGTGTGTGAGCTCCGCGAGGGGATTCGTCTGGTCCAGGAACTGGGAGAGCTGGGACCGTCCGAAGAAATCGCGGATGAGGCCGGAGACGAGCTTGGCGTTGACCAGCTGGTGCGGCATCGTGGCGTCCAGATCGAAGATCGCCATCCGCTCCCGCACCGACCGCTCCACCCGCGCCAGCGCGATCCGGAACTGGTTCTGAAGGAGCTCCCCGACCGTGCGCACGCGCCGCGATCCCAGATGGTCGATGTCGTCCACCTCTCCCTGCCCCGACTTGAGCTGGAGGAAATACCTCAGCACCGCCAGCACCGTTTCCGGATCCAGCACCCGCTCGTCCAGACTCCGGTTCATCCCCAGCTTCCGGTTGAGGATGTACCGCCCCACGCGGCCGAGGTCGTACCGCTTCGGATCGAAGTACAGGCGGTTGAGCAGCGTCTGGGCGGAGGCGAGGGTGGCCGGATCCCCGGGTCGCAGCTTCCGGAAGATGTCCATGACCGAGTCCTCCGCCGTCCGGAGCCGGTCCTTCTCAAAGGTCCGCACCATCTCGGGAACCAGCTTCTTCAGGACCTTGAGCTCCCGGATCTCGGAATTCCAGATCATGGTCGGGTGCTCCTTGCCCAGCTTCTCGAACCGCGGGATCAGCACCCCATGCGTCTGCGGATCGATGAGATCGGTCGCCAGGACGCGCCCCACCGCTTCCTTGACGTCGGAGAGCTCCTGGAGCTTGATCGTCTCCACCCCGCAGAAGGCGTCCAGGATCTTCTCATCCGTTCCGGCCCCGATCGCCCGCAGGAAGGTGGTGACCAGAACCTTGCGCTTGCGGTCCACCACGGCATGCAGGGTGTCCGTCAAATCGAATTCGAACTCCAGCCACGCCCCCCGGTAGGGGATCACCCGCGCGGTGAACATCCGCTTGCCGTTGGGGTGCATCTCCTCCTCAAAGAAGACGCCCGGCGAGCGGTGGAGCTGGCTGACCACGACCCGCTCGTCGCCGTTGATGATGTAGGTGCCGATCGGGGTCATGAGCGGGATATCCCCCAGGTAGACCTCCTGCTCCTTCATCTCCTTGGTCCCTCGCAGGCGCAGGCGGACGCTCAGGGGGGCCGCATAGGTCACCCCCCGGCGCAGCGCCTCCCGCAGCTCGTACTTGGGCTTCCCCGTGTGGTAGGAGAGGAATTCCAGCCGGTGCTTTCCGTCCGCGCTCTCGATGGGAAAGACCTCGTTGAACACCTCCTGAAGCCCCTTGTTCTCCCGGCGAGTCCTCGCCACATCCCGCTGCAGGAACTCGTCAAAGGGAGCGGTCTGGATCTGCAGCAGGTCCGGGATCTCCAGCTTCTCAGGGATGCGGGCGAAATGGCGTTCTTTGAGCATGGACTCTCCTGGTTACTTCAGCTCGACCTTGGCCCCGGCCGCTTCGAGCTTCTGCTTGATGGCCTGAGCCTCCTCCTTCGATGCGCCTGCCTTGACCGGCTTGGGCGCTGAATCCACGAGATCCTTGGCCTCCTTCAGGCCCAGGGTCGTCACAGCACGCAGCTCCTTGATCACCTGGATCTTGTTGGCCCCCACCTCCGCAAGGATCACATCAAACGTCGCCTTCTCCTCGGCGGGCGCGGCCGCACCAGCCGCAGCCGGTGCCCCGCCTGCTGCCACGGCCATGGGCACTGCCGCCGTCACACCGAAATGCTCCTCGAGCGCCTTGACCAGCTGGGACAGCTCCAGCACGGTCATCGACTCGATGGAGGAGATCATCTCGGCCAGCTTCCCGCTCACCTGTGTTTTCTTCTCCTGAACCTGCGCTTCCTTGGTCTCTGTTGCCATGGCTATTTCTCCTTCTCCTTGACGATGGAATGCATGACGCCTACCAGCTTCTGGACCACCCCCTGCAGGGACCCCACCAGGCCGGCCAGCGGCGCCCGGACACCTGCGACCACCTGACTCACCAGAACCTCCCGGGAGGGAAGCCGCGCCAGCAGATTCAGATCCTGCAGGCCCAGCAGCTGCCCCGCCGTCACCCCGCCCTGGAGGGCGAAGCCCTCATGATCCTTGGAAAACTGCACCAGCAGCTTGCACGCCGAGGCCACGTCACCCTGCACCGGGCTCACCCCGCAGGTCCCCTCCAGCAACCGTTCCAGATCTCCCAGGCCCAGCTCCCGGAAGGTCAGCCGGCAGAGGCTGTTCTTGACCACATAGAAAGAGCCGTTCAGGGATCGCAGGGAGATCCGAAGCTGGTTCAGGTCCCGCGTCGGGATCTGGTTGAATCGCGCCACCAGCACCGTGCCCGCGCCGGAAAGAGCCCCCTTCAGCTCCCGGACCCATCCCTCACGGACCTGCCGCCCGAGGGGTGCCCCGTTTCCCATGGGGGAGGCCTTCGCCGTCACGCCGCCGCGGGCCTGCCTTCCGCAGGATCCAACCGGCAGCCCGGCCCCATGCTGGTGGAGAGGTAGACCGTTCGGATGTACCGTCCCTTGGCCGCAGCCGGTTTGGCCTTCCAGACGGCCTCCATCAGCGCCCGGCCGTTGGCCACCAGCGCCTCGGTCGGGAAGGAGCGCTTGCCGATTCCCAGATGGATATCCCCCTGCTTGTCCATCTTGAACTCCACCTTCCCCTTCTTCACCTCGTGGACCGCCTTGCCCACATCGTTCGTCACGGTGCCGGCCTTCGGGCTGGGCATGAGGTTCCTCGGCCCCAGGACCCGGCCGAGCTTGCCCACCTCCCGCATGAGATCGGGTGCCGCGACCACGGCATCGAAATCCAGCCATCCCCCTTCGATCTTCGCGATGAGCTCCTCGGCCCCCACGAAGTCCGCCCCGGCCTCCTTGGCCGCCCGCTCGGCCTCACCCTTGGCGAAGACCAGCACCCGCTTTTCCTTGCCCGTGCCGTGCGGCAGGACCACCGTTCCCCGCACCGTCTGGTCGCTCTGCTTGGGGTCGATGTCAAACGAGAGGGCAACCTCGACCGTCTCGTCAAACTTCGGCGCCGGCGCCGACTTCAAAAGCTCGATCGCCGCCTGAAGATCATACGGCTTCCCGGGCTGAAGCAGCTTCCGTGCCGCCTCGATCCGCTTCCCCATCATCCCTCCACCACGTCGATCCCCATGCTGCGGGCGGTTCCCTCCACCTGCTTGACCGCCTGCTCGAGGGAGGGGGTATTCAGATCCTTCATCTTCGCCTGCGCAATCTCCCGGACCTTGGATCGGGGAACCTTGCCCACCTTCTCCCGGTTCGGCGCTCCCGACGCCTTGGCGATTCCACACGCCTGCTTGAGCAGGACCGAGGCCGGCGGACTCTTGATCACGAAGGTGAAGCTCCGGTCCTCGTACGCGGTGATGATCACCGGCAGGATCAGCCCCTCCTGCCCGTGCGTCTGGTCGTTGAACCGCTTGCAGAACTCCCCGATGTTGAGCCCATGCGATCCCAGGGCCGGTCCGATGGGGGGCGCCGGGTTGGCAGCACCCGCCGGGCAGTAAAGCTTGATGGAGGCGACGACCTTCTTCGCCATCGGTCAGCTCGTCATCCCCTCTAGACCTTCTCGACCTGCCAGTATTCCAACTCCACCGGCGTCGCCCGTTTGAAGATGGTGACCATGACCTTCAGCTTCCCCTTGTCCGGATGAATCTCCTCCACCACCCCGTTGAAGTTGGTGAAGGGGCCCTCCGTGATGCGGATCGACTCCCCCTTCTCGAAGATCACCTTGGGGATCGGCTTCTCCATCTTCTCCTGGGTCGCCTGCAGGATCTGTTGGATCTCCTCCTCCCGCAGGGCCACAGGGCGCGCCCCGGAGCCGACGAAACCCGCGACACCCGGGGTGGTCTTGATCACGTACCACGTGTCGTCGTTCAGCTCCATCTCCACCAGGACGTACCCCGGGAAGCCCCGCCGCTCGGAGATCTTCTTCTTGCCGCCCTTGACCTCCGAGACCTTCTCCATCGGGACGACCACCTGGGCGACGGCCTCGCCGCACTTGCCCGAATCGATCGCCCGCTGCAGGGAGGCCCGCACCTTCTCCTCCTGGCCGGTCAGGGTGTGCACCACGTACCACTGCCTGCTCATCCGCGCACGATCCAGCTCATCAGGCGCGCGCAGACCAGATCGAAGAACCCGATCACCCCTCCCAGGAGGATCATCGTCACCAAGACCAACTTGGTCGATTCCCAAAGCTCCCGTGGCGCTGGCCATGAGACCTGACTCAGCTCGCTCTGAACCTCTTTCAAGAATGTGACTGTCTTCCGAATCACCGATGAAGTCGAATCCCCGACAGTTACAGGCCAGGAGGGATTCGAACCCCCAACCCTCGGATTTGGAGTCCGTTGCTCTAC
>CAYFHV010000024.1:0-15187 GCA_964343105.1 uncultured Planctomycetia bacterium
TTGCCCTGGCGGCCGCGGCCTTGGGGGCGTGCGTGATCGAGAAGCATCTGACGTTAGATCGGGCCCTGCCAGGCCCGGATCACCGCTCTTCGCTGGAACCGAAGGAGTTTGCGCTCCTTACGCGCGGGATTCGAGAGGTCGAGATGGCCTTGGGAGACGGCCGGAAGGAGCCGCGTCCCTGTGAAGAGGAGATTGCGGCCGTGGCGCGAAAGAGCTTGGTCGCCGCGCGCGACATTCCGAAAGGGACCCCATTGACCAAGGAGCTTATCGCCGTTCAGCGCCCGGGAACGGGGCTGCCCCCTTCGATGCACGATCAGGTGATCGGTCGCAAGGCCCGGCGGGACGTTCGGGAAGGGACGGTTCTCACTTTGGAGATGCTCTCTTAAATGCGCACCATTGGGGTTGTCACGGGAAGTCGATCAGACTATGGGTGTCTCGTGCCGATCCTTCGGGAGATTGAAAAGTCCCCGGAGCTTCGCCTGCGCCTTCTGGTGACGGGAACGCATCTCAAGGAAGAATTTGGCTTGACCTTTCGAGAGATCGAGGCCGACGGTTTTGAAATTCACGATCGGGTGGAACTTGCCCTTACTTCTGATGCGCCGGAGGGGATCGCCGAATCCATGGGGGCTGCCGTCACTGGTTTCTCAAGGTCGTTTGCAAAATGTAGACCCGATCTCCTGCTTCTTTTGGGAGATCGTTTTGAAATCTGTGCAGCGGCCTTCGCGGCCCTTCCTTTTAAGATCCCTGTGGCCCATGTTCATGGAGGGGAATTAAGCCGAGGTGCCATGGATGATGCGTTGCGGCATTCCATCACGAAGCTCTCTCACCTTCACTGTGTGGCGACTGAGGAATATGCAAAACGCGTTCTCCAGATGGGGGAGGAGTCTTGGCGGGTCATTGTCTCTGGAGCGCCAAGTCTCGACCAGTTACGGACGGTGCAGCTTCTCTCCAAAGAAGAGCTTGCAAAAAGGCTTCAGGTTTCCCTTGACCCTCCGCCCCTTCTTGTGACGTATCATCCGGTCACTTTGGAATACGAGAGGACGCCGTGGCAGATTCAGGAACTTCTGAAGGCGCTTGAAGAGCTTGAGATTCCACTGATCTTCACTGCTCCCAATGCCGATACCAGCAGTCATCTCATTCGCCAGGAGCTCCAGGCTTTTGTGAAACGGCATCCCGACACTGCTTCTTACTTTCCGCATCTGGGGACCCTCCTCTATTTTTCTCTCATGAGGGAATCCTCCGCCATGGTGGGGAACTCCTCGAGCGGTCTTGTGGAAGCTCCTTCCTTCGGGCTACCGGTCGTCAACATTGGAACCCGGCAGGAGGGGCGGATTCATCCGGTGAATGTGATCGATGTGGGATACGAGAAAGAGTCCATTGTAAGCGGCGTGAAGAAGGCCCTTTCGCCGGAATTCCGAGAATCCCTTCGCGGGTTGGTCAACCCCTATGGGGATGGCCTTGCCTCGCACCGGATTGTCCGATTTCTTGCTGAGGTCCCCTTGAATGAAGAGCTTCTTTTGAAGCGTTTTGTGGACCAGGGGATTCGTGTTCCTCAGGCGATTTCTCGTTGCCTCATTCTGGGTGGAGGCGGCCATGCTCGGGTACTCATCGATACCCTCAAGGAAAGTCAAGTGGCCCAGCCGGCAGCCATTCTGGATGCCGATCGGTCCCTCTGGGGCAAAGAGCTTTATGGCGTTCCAATCCCAGGAGGGGACGATCTTCTGGATGCCATGCTCCGGGAGGGGATCCGATTCTTTGTAGTGGGCCTCGGTAGCGTGGGGGATAACGGCCCTCGAAAGAGACTCTTCGAACTGGGGACGAGAGCCGGCTTCAAGCCCCTCACAGTCCAACATCCTTCCGCCACCGTATCTCCAGGGGCCATAGTGGGAGAAGGCAGCGTGATTTTTGCCAAGGCCGTGGTCAATGCCGGTGCGGCCCTCGGCAGAAACGTCATCGTCAATACCGGAGCGATCATTGAGCATGATTGTGTTCTTGGGGATCATGTCCACGTTGCCACGGGAGCTCGGCTTGCGGGAGCAGTGCGCGTTGGAGAGGAGGCCCATATTGGGGTAGGCGCGGTTGTCCGGCAAGGAATCTCTATTGGAGAAGGTGCTCTGGTAGGAGCGGGGGCGGTCGTCGTGAAGGATGTTGCTCCTTGGGCCCTGGTCATGGGGGTGCCGGCAAAACCGGCAAAGGAGCTCGAACCTTTAGGGAAAGAGGTGGCGGGGTGATTCGGATTATCCCTCGGCTGGATATCAAAGGGCCCAATGTGGTCAAGGGAGTTCATCTCGAGGGCTTACGGGTGGTTGGCCTTCCAGAGGATTTTGCCAGGGCCTACTACGCCCAAGGTGCAGATGAGCTGATCTACCTCGATCAGGTGGCAAGCCTCTATGGTCGAAACAGCCTCGATGAGATTGTCCGTCGGGCTGCGGAGCAGATCTTCATCCCCTTGACGGTCGGAGGTGGAATTCGCACTGTGGAGGATATCCAGCGGCTCTTAAGGGCCGGGGCAGACAAGGTAGCGATCAACACAGGAGCCATCAAGAACCCTGAGCTTATTCGGGAGGGGGCTCGAGCCTTCGGTTCCCAATGCATCGTCCTCTACGTCGAGGCAAAAGAGCGCAAGCCCGGCACCTACGAGTGCCTGACCGACAATGCTCGGGAAAGATCGGGGCTGGATCTTTTTGATTGGGTGAAGAAAGCGGTGGATCTCGGGGCCGGTGAGGTTCTTTTAACCTCCGTAGATCGGGAAGGGACAGGCAAGGGCTACGACCTGGAACTCACTGCCAAGGTGGCGGAGTGGGTGGGGGTACCGGTCATCGCCTCCGGCGGGGCAGGGAATCCAAACCACCTTTACGAGGTGATCACGAAGGGAAGAGCCGATGCGGTGTGCGCCGCTTCCCTCTTTCATTATGCCTTCATCGAGGACATGGAGGTTCATCCGGAGAGGTTCCAAGAGGGGAACATAGAGTTTCTAAAGAAGAAGCTTCCCATTCCCACTCTAGGGCGCCGGCATATCCAGCAGACCTCGATTCCAGATGCCAAGGCATTCTTAAGTGAGAAAGGAATCCCGGTTCGAAAAGTTTCCAAGCGTTTTCAAGAGGAGCTTTCCATTGGTCACGGTCGTTGATTACGGCCTTGGGAACCTTTTCAGCATCCAGAGGGCCTTTGCCCATCTCGGTGTTTCCGTGGAGATCGCCTCTTCTCCCGAAGCGATCTCTCAAGCGGGATTCTTGATTCTCCCAGGGGTAGGGGCCTTTGGAGATGGGATGAAGAACCTTCGTCGCTTAAGCCTCATCGAGCCGATCCGACGATTTGCCCTTTCCCGCCGGCCTCTTTTGGGGATCTGTTTGGGGATGCAGCTTCTTTTTACCGAGAGCGAAGAGTTTGGACATCATGAGGGGCTGGGGCTCCTGGAGGGAAAGGTGGTTCGACTTCCGAGCCTGGAACCCAACGGCCAGCCGGTCAAGGTTCCTCATGTAGGCTGGAGTGAGTTGATCTTTCCTCCGGCGTCCAACGATGGGGATTCCACCGTCTTAGGAGGTTTGACCCCAGGGGATGCGATGTACTTTGTCCATTCCTACGTGCCGATTCCTCAGAACGATTCTGTGACGGTTGCCCAGATCGCCTATGGAGGATACCGCACCTGCGCCTTGGTGGAGCAGGGAGAAATGGTGGGATGCCAATTCCATCCAGAGAAGAGTGGAGAAGTGGGCCTGAAATTATTGAAGAGCTTCATTCAAAGATGATCACAGTCATTTCCAAGACAGACGAGACGCATCCGGTCATCGGCGGTTTGGAGAAGCAGATGGCCATGCTGCCGAAGGAAGTAAAGTTCTGTAAGCGCTGTGTCGTCTCCAATCAACGGCCTCGGATCGTCTTGGATGAAGAGGGGGTCTGCAGTGCCTGCCGATTCTCCTACGAGAAGTACCATGCGATCGATTGGAGGGAACGGGAGTCTGAGTGTGCGCGACTTCTTGATCGGTATCGGAGAAACGATGGGACGTGGGACGTAGTGGTTCCAGGCAGCGGGGGAAAGGACTCCTCCTTCGTGGCGCACCAGCTGAAGACCAAGTACGGGATGCACCCCTTGACCGTGACCTGGGCGCCGTTTCGCATCACGGAGATCGGCCATCAAAACTACCTCCATTTCACCGACTCCGGTTTTAACAACTTGCTCGCGCAGCAGAACGGACGGTTCCACCGGAAGCTCGCCCGAGTTGCCTTTGAGGAGTTAGGGGACGCCTGGCAGCCGTTTACCTACGGCCAGATGTGTTACGCGTTCCACATCGCCTTGAGATTTGGCATTCCGCTCGTCTTCTTTGGGGAGAACGGTGAGGCGGAGTACGGTGGGGATCCCAAGAATAATTACCGCTCCCACATGCCGCTCACAGATTGGGCACTCCTGTATTTCAAGGGAGCCCTGGTGGATCAGCTCATCGAATACGGCTTGAAGCACAAGGATTATTTTCCCCGGAAGGATTTTGACGAGACGGATCTGACCTTCTACCGGCCGCCGAGGTTGGAGGAGTTGAAGGGTAAGGGGATCGAGATGCACTGGTACTCCTACTACCACAAGTGGGTGCCGCAGGAGAATTACTACTACGCGGTGGACAACACGGGTTTCTGCGCCAATCCGGAGCGGTCGGAGGGGACCTATTCCAAATACGCGAGTCTCGATGACCGGATGGACGGGTTCCATTTTTATCTGGCCTTCATCAAGTTTGGGATTGGTCGGGCAACGTCCGATGCCGCTCACGAAATTCGAGATGGCCACATCACCCGCGAGGAGGGGGTGGCGCTGGTCAAGCGCTACGACGGGGAGTTTCCTTCCAAGTATTTTGCTGAGTTTCTAGATTATCTGAGGATTGACGAGGTCCATTTCTGGAAGGTGGTGGATCACTACCGACAGCCCCATATCTGGCAGAAGGTGGGCGGCCAATGGAAATTGAGATATCAGGTTTCTTAATCACCCCCCAGGCCTCCATCCAGGAGGCGATGGCCCGGATGGATGCCGCCCGGCGCGGGATTGTGCTGGTGGTGGATGAACAGAGGAAATTGATCGGGACGGTGACGGATGGGGATGTCCGCCGGGCCATCTTGGCGAAGATCGATCTCGCCCAACCGGTCGCGACCATCCTGGAGCGCAAGGCGAATACCCCATTCGCCTCTCCTGTCACAGCTCCATCGGGTGCCAATCGGAACAGTTACCTGGAGTTGTTGAAGAGCCACAGCCTGCTGCACCTTCCCCTCGTCGATGAAGGCCAGCGTGTGGTTGGCCTCGTCAGCCTGGATGAGTTTTTGCCGGATCCGGATCTGCCCCTGCAGGCGGTAGTGATGGCAGGAGGGTTGGGTAGACGCCTGGATCCATTGACCCGAGAGCTGCCTAAGCCGATGCTTCGGGTGAGCGATCGACCCCTCTTGGAGATTATCATCCGGCAGCTTTGCGATGCAGGGATAAGAGAGGTCAAGATCACCACCCATCATAAGCCGGGGAAGATTGAGGAGCACTTTGGGGATGGGAAGGAGTTTGGGGTGAACCTCTCCTACGTGGAAGAGGATCGTCCATTGGGTACGGGGGGAGGCCTCGGGCTTCTGGGGACTCCTCGAGGGACGACGCTCGTGATCAATGGGGACATCCTCACCCAGGTTGATTTCAAAGCGATGCTGATCTTCCACAAGGAGCACAAGGCCGACTTGACCGTTGCTGTCCGTCACTATGACATGAAGGTTCCCTATGGGGTAGTGGAGTGCGATGGTCCGATCGTTCGTTCCTTGAGTGAGAAGCCGGTCTTTGGTTTTTTTGTCAATGCGGGCATTTACCTCTTAGAGCCAAGCGTCTACCCCTACATCCCCAATGGTCAGTCCTTTGATATGACCGACCTCATCCAACGACTCTTGGATGAGGGACGAGCGGTGGTGAGCTTCCCGATTCGGGAGTATTGGCTGGATATCGGAGAACATGCCGAGTACCAGCAGGCAGAAGAGGACGTTCGGATGGGAAAGGTGCGGGTGTAACGGGATGAAAGTTTTAATCACAGGGGGAGCAGGGTATGCCGGTTCTGTTCTGACGCGTCAACTCTTGGGCGAAGGACACGAGGTCTGTGTCCTGGATTGCCTCCTGTACGGAGGCCAGGGCCTACAAGGGATCTCCCAAAAGGAGCCATTCCAGTTGATTGAAGGGGATATCCGCTCTGCCTCTGTGGTCAAGAGGGTCCTTCCAGGGGTGGATGCGGTGGTTCATCTGGCAGCCATCGTGGGAGATCCGGCCTGTGCCCGTCAGCCTGCCCTTGCCCGGGAGGCGAATCTGGATGCCTCCCTACAGCTGTTCGAGCTCAGCCGGCAGAACGGAGTCAAGCGCTTCCTCTTTGCCTCCACCTGCAGCAACTATGGAAAGATGCAGGATAGATCGCAGTTTCTCACGGAGGAGTCGGAACTTCGACCGGTCTCCCTCTACGCCGAGACGAAGGTCGCCGTGGAAAAGACGCTCCTTTCTTCTTCCAACGGCCATGGGCTTTGCGTGACGGTGCTTCGTTTCGCCACCCTCTACGGCCTTTCCCCACGGATGCGCTGGGACTTGACCGTCAATGAGTTCACCCTGGAGCTTTTGACCAAGTGCAAGGTCACCCTTTATGGCGAACAGTTTTGGAGGCCGTACCTCCACATCGGCGATGCCGCCCGGGCTATCGCACTAGTGCTCGCGTCTCCCATCGAGTGTATCGTCGCCCAAGCTTTCAACGTTGGGGATACAACCCAAAATTTTCAGAAGATCCAGTTGGTGGAGATGATCCGGAAAGAGATGCCCCATCCAGTGGACGTGGAGATTGTCAAAAAGGAGGAGGATCCTCGCGATTATCGTGTTTCGTTCGAAAAGATTGGGCGCAAGTTGGGTTTCCATCCGATCCGTACTGTCGAAGACGGCATCCGGGAGATTCGGGATGCCATTTCCCAGAAAGTGATCACCGATTTTGATGACCCCCGTTACCGAAACTAAAACTGCTTCCTCCATTCCGCTATCGGTCCCGGAATTCCAGGGCAACGAGTGGATCTACCTGAAAGAATGTCTGGACTCCGGATGGGTCTCCTCGGCGGGCCCTTTTGTAGAGCGCTTCGAGAAGGATGTGGCTCGAAAGGTGGGAGCGAAAGAGGCGGTTGCCGTGATGAACGGCACCGTCGGACTGCAGATAGCGCTTCAAGTCATTGGTGTGGAGCCGGGGGATGAGGTTCTCGTATCGGACCTCACCTTCGTGGCACCCGTCAACGCGATCCGTTACTGCCAGGCTACCCCCATTTTTATCGATGCGGATCCCACGATCTGGCAGATGGACGTGGAGAAACTCGAAGCGTTCCTCAACACCGAGTGTCAAGCGCGCGACGAAGTCTGTTTCAACAAAAAGACAGGACGCAGGATTCGAGCCATTCTGCCGGTTCACATCTTGGGCCTCGCCTGCGAGATGGACCGGATGATGGGGCTCGCGCGGCGGTTTCATCTGAAGGTCGTGGAGGATGCGGCAGAGGCAATCGGCGTTCGCTACCGGGGCAAGCACGTCGGGACTTTTGGCGACGTCGGGGTCTTCAGTTTCAACGGCAATAAGGTGATCACGTGCGGCGGGGGAGGGATGTTGGTGACGGATGACGCGCGCTTGGCTCGGAGGGCCCGGTATCTTACCACCCAGGCCAAGGATGATGAGATGGAGTATCTTCACAATGAGATTGGCTACAACTACCGGCTCACCAATCTCCAGGCGGCTTTAGGATGCGCCCAATTGGAACAGATGGATCGTTTCCTCTTCAAGAAGCGCGAGATCGCCCGCCAATATGAGGAGGGTTTTAAGGGTCTGGAGGGGGTGACCCTCATGCCGAGGCCCTCTCACACAGAGCCGACCTACTGGCTCTACACGATCCTCATGAGCAAGGGGACGACCCTGGCACAACGTCAGGGGATGATCCAGAAACTGCGGATACAGGGCATCGGTGCCAGGCCGCTGTGGCATCCGATCCATGGCCTGCCACCGTACGCCCAAGCCCAGGCCTTTGAGATTGAGCACTCCGTCTCTCTCTACACAAGGGGGGTGAGCCTCCCTTCCAGCGTTGGGCTTACCCCAGAGGAGCAAAGCCAGAGCATCCGGTGCCTTCTCAACATCCTTCGAGAGGCTTCATGAGCCAGAGAGTTTACTTTATCGATGAGCTTACCCTTTGGAGCTGGTGGACCAGGATCTTGCCGTTTTTGCGCCGCAAAGGGTATGCCTTTGAATGTTCCAAGCGGACTTTCCCCCTGATCCGATTTCTGGCGAGATTGGGCGGCGGAAGCTTCGAGCGGCTTTCCTTTCGACTTCTGGATATTCGAGATGAAGAGGGGGTTTTGTTGCGCTTGAGAATTCCCAGCCAGGATCTTCTTGAGGTTCAGGGAGAGATCCTGAAGAACCCGGCGTTGCAGGCGTTCCTGAGCCAGTGCGCGGGGATGGACCGGCTTTCCACCTATCTGGCGAAGGCGATTCCCTCGTACCACCTTTTGGAATCCGGGACGCTCTGGAGGACCCTTCAGATGATCCAGGTCTGCGTCTGGAAGATGAGAGAGAGGGGTCTTGCGGGACAAGCGGCTCTCTTCTTTCTCAAAGGCCAACCTTTCTTCGAGGCCATCCAGGCGTATGGATTAAGACATGGCATTTCTGTCGTCCGCCTCGCGCCCTCTTTTGAGCTTGGAAAGTTTCTGCGCCGGCTCTTGGGGCCGGAGAGAATCTATCGATTGATATGCCTGCAGGCGTTCCTCTTTAAGAAAAAGGTTCATTTTCAGAAGAAGCCGATGGGAGGGCCAAAAATAGCCGTGGAGTACCGGGGCAACCTCCATTTGAACCAGCCGGAACGGCATTCAGACCTGTTCTTTTGGAAGCCCTCGACGCTGCCCGCGAGCGATTTTCTTGTCACCTTTCATCCCGGATTCCTGCTGGACGAGGAGAAGTGGAAGGAGCTCAACCAGGTGGGGATGGCTGCGGTGGCGGTGCACCCTCGATCGGTCGCTTCTTCCAAGGTTCCGTTTTTTCCCTTCCGCCGTGGGCGCGGGAATGGTCCTTTGTGGCCGGAGAGACCGCGTTCTTCTTTGAAAGGCTTAGAGTCGAGATGGCTCAAGGAGCATGTGAGCCGGTACCTGTTCCTGCGATCTTTTTGGCAGGAATTCTTCGCTTCGAATGAGATTAAGGTCTCTGTCTCATGGTTTAAATATACCTCGGAGCACTGCGCCATCGCCGACGGGTTGCAGGCGGCCGGGGGCGTTTCGGTCATCTATCAGAGGGCCTACGAGTCCCATCCCTCCATTGAGACCACCACCGCCGTGGATGTCGTCTTCGGTTTCTCTCCCCTCATCGCTGAGCTGGAGCGTCGCTCCTATTCGGTGATTCGATATCACGTCACGACTGGTTACCTGGGAGATCATCGCTTCCCCCTCGTTCGCGAAGAGGCGTTTCGGATCCGTCAGCGCTTGAGAGAACACGGAGCCCGGAGGATCGTTTCCTTTACCGATGAGAACTCGGCGGACGATGTCCGTTGGCACACCGGTCACGGGCTCCAACAGGAGCACTACGCTTTCCTTCTCGAGAAGGTGCTCAGCGAACCCTGGCTGGGCTTGGTGATTAAACCTAAGATTCCTTCCACCTTGCGCAAGCGTTTGGGCCCCGTGGTCAAGTTGCTTGAGGAAGCACAGAAGACCGGTCGTTGCTTTCTTTTTGAGGAAGGAGGAATTTTCAGTGCCACTCCTCCCGCGACGGCCGCGTTGGCCTCGGACCTCATGATCCAAGGCCACCTGTGCGCTGGAACCACAGGAATGGAATCAGCCCTTGCCGGTGTGCCTACCCTTCTTTTGGACAGGGAAGGATGGCCGCTGAGCCCTCTTTACCGATTGGGGCCGGGGCAGGTCGTTTTTACGGATTGGCCCAGTTTATGGAAAAAGTGCATGGAGCACTGGACTCGTCCAGGAGGTGTCCCAGGCTTTGGGGATTGGTCCGGCATGTTGGATGAGCTGGATCCGTTCCGGGATGGAAGGGCCGCCGAAAGGATGGGAACGTACTTGAGGTGGCTCCTGGAGGGATTCCAGCGAGGCCTCGATCGGGAAGAGGTGATGGCCGACGCAGCCGAACGGTACACCGCCCTCTGGGGAAGAGATAAGGTAAGACAGGTGAATGTTCCCTCGGAACGTGATCTTCCGCAAGAGGTCCTCTTTTAGATGAGTCGGGCAAACTCTGACCAGTGGCTGCGGCCAGAGGAGGCCTCACCACGGTCCTCTGACCAGTGGCTTCAATGCTATCGGGAAATGACCGAGAAGCTCTATGAGCTGAGGCGCCAGTTGCCGGATCTTGTGACCCTCAGTGTCCCTACCCTCCATCCCCGTTACCCTGTGCCTGCTGACCAGGTCGAGCTGGTTTACCACTGGTCCAAGGGAATTCCTCTTCCCTCGTGGAGTCGCTGTGGGAAGGCTTGGGCCCGCTCACTTGTCTTTGCCTTCCTGGAGACCCAGTATCTTTTCCGGCTGAAGATCCGATTCTCATCGAGACTGAAAGCCCTGAGGTTGGACAGGGCGGATCTCCTCATCAAGGCTTGGACCTTCTCGGGGGCAAGCCGAAATGGCTCTGGAGATTTTTACTACGGACCTCTTGCGGATCAGGCACAGTCTCAGGGGATTCGGTCGGCCTTCTTGTATGGGGATCCTCGAGGAAGAATAGGTTGGCAGGAGCTTCAAAGGATGTTTAAGCGAGAGGGCCCCCAGTCCCTCCCGGAGGCTCTCTTTGTTCCGATCTGGGCACCTTTTCTTCTGTGGATGAAGCAGCTTCGATCCGCATTTTCCCTTTATCGTCTGGCAAGTCGAGCTTCCGATCCAAAGCTTGCTTCGGTGGGTGCGGTTTGCACCGTCAGCTGCCTTCAACCCTCCACCTTACGCAACGCCCTCTATTTCTATATCGTCAGAGAGGCGGTAAGACGCTTTCGACCGAGGACGTTTCTTACCCTGTACGAAGGGCAGCCCTGGGAAAAGATCGCCTGGCATGGGGCGAAGGCCGCTGACCCCAAGGTGAAGATCCTCGGCTACCAACATACCGTTGTCATGCCCCACTCCCTTTCCTTGACTTCTCCGAATAGGCCTTCTTGGGAGCTCTCTGTTCCTGAGGCGGTTCTCTGTTTGGGAGAGGTCACCAGGCGGATGATGGCGGAAGGACATCATCCTTTTGGAAGCCGACTCATTGAATTTGGCACCTTCCGTCGGACCAAGGAATCCCTCCAGCTTTCTCCCCCTCGCCCTAGTCGACGAACGATCCTGGTGCTTCCCGTTGGGGTCTTAGAGGAGGCGGTGCTCCTTTTTGATTTTGCGACAAGACTGGCGAAGGGCTCTTTCCAGGATCGTTTCATCTTCCGCTGCCATCCAGTGCTCCCTTTTGGAAAGGTACATCCCCACCTGAAAGAGGATCCTTTGAGGTTCACCAACATAGAGGTCTCTGGCCAGAGGGCCGTGGTGAGGCGTCCCCTAGCCGAAGCCACTGGCCGGAGGGCCGTGGTGAGGCGTCCCCTAGCCGAAGCCACTGACCAGGGAGAGATCACCGACGATTTCAAGCGCTCCTCGGCGGTCTTGTACCATGGCTCCTCTGCTGTCTTGTATTCTCTCCTCTATGGCTTAAAGCCGCTGTATGTCCGCTTTAAGGAACTACCCGATACGGATCCGCTTTTTGAGGTGGAGCAATGGTGCGAGAGAGTGACCTGCGTCGAAGAGGCAGGCCAAGCGCTGACGAGGTACGGTTCTTCTTCTGAGCAGGGAGCCTTGAAAGAGTGGGAACCTGCTTTCCAGTATGCGAATCGTTATCTGCGCCCTGTGGATTCCGCCTCCATGGATTCCTTCTTCAAGGAGGTGGCAAGGTGAACTGTCTCCTCTTTGGGTTTGGATACATGGGAAAGATCCGCTATGAGGTCCTCCGAAAGCATTCGGCCGTTAATCAAATCAAGGTAGTGGATCCCACCCTGGATCCTCAAGCGGTTGGTTTAAGAGGAATCCTGTTGCCGAAGGAGAAGTCCATCCCATGGGAGGAGTTTGATGCGGTCTTCGTCTGCACCCCAAACAATGTCACGGCGGATCTCGTGGTGGAGGGATTGCGCCGCTGTGGAAATGTCTTTTGTGAAAAACCACCCGGGCGCAATTGGGAGGATTTCTCTCGGATCATGGATGCGGCAGCCTCTGTACCGAACCCGATCCTCACCTTCGGCTTCAACCATCGGCTTCACCCCTGTGTCCAGGCAGCCAAGGCCCTCATTGGGGAAGGGGGGCTGGGGGACATCCTTTACATCAAGGGGACCTACGGCAAGTCCGGCGGCAGCCGATACCGGGAGAGTTGGCGCAATAACCGGGAGATTTCAGGCGGAGGGATCCTCCTGGATCAAGGGATTCACATGCTGGATCTTTTCCATTTCTTCCTCGGCCCCTTGCTTCCCGTCGAGGCGGTGCTGGCCGATTCCTTTTGGAACTGCGGGGTCGAGGATAACGCCTTTGTCCTCTTGAAGTCGGAACGGGGCGAGCCTGTCTTTCTTCATTCCTCGGCGACCCTTTGGAAACATACCTTCCGTTTGGAGATCGGATGTCGAGATGGGTATCTCATGGCCAGCGGGCTCTTGTCCCAGACGGGAAGTTACGGGCGCGAGCAGTTGGTCATTGGGAGGCGTCAGTTCGAGGACGAGGCGATGGCGCTGGGCAACCCACGCGAAGAGGTCATCTATTTTGACCGGGACGAGTCGTGGGAAAAAGAGGTGAATGAATTCCTCCGTGCCATTCAGGAGAATCGGCCCTGCGCGCACGGAACGTTGGAGGAGGCTCGGCGCGTCATGGAGACGGTCCGAGACATCTACTCGATGGCAGGGCCCCAACTGACCTTAAGGAGAACCTGATGCGCTCCATCCAAACGAACCTTGCCTTCCCCCTCTCTTCCGTAAAACCGCTGGGTCAGCTCCTCAGCTATCGGCAGCGCTGCCTGGGTCTGACCAGGGCGGCCCTCGAGAAGGGCACGAGGGCCCGAGAGTGCTCGCCCGTTAGCCATCTTCCCTTAGAGCCCTTTGGTACTGTGGAGGGCCTGCCGTATGGCCGCTGCCCGGAGAGTGGATCCCTGTTTCTTATGGAGTTGCCCAGCTCCGAGGAATGGACGAACCTTTTAACCCAGGTCCTCCAGTACCGACATTCGCCCCAGGCCTTTCATCGCAGTATCGCACAGTCGCGTTCCGACAATGTCTATGCGCCGAAACTGGAGTGGATTCAGAATACCCTACGGATCCAAGGAATCCGACAACCCCGCGTCTTGGAGATCACCACCCGCCCAAGCGACTTCACACCGCTTCTCAAGGAGAGTGTGTCCTTTTCCGAGGTTTTGACGGTGGATGAAATGAGGCTTTCCGCCAGTCCAGATGGGAATCCTTCCACTCCTGTGGATATGGCGGTTCTCTTGGAGTCGCTGGACCGGGTGGATGATCCGGAACGACTCGTGAAGGCTGTAGCGAACCATTTGAGAGAGGGGGGCCTCCTCTTTGTGACGGCACTTGTCTCCTCCGGGTTTGACGTGGCCGTCTTAGGGTTACGGAATCTTTACCTCTATCCGCCGGATCGAGCGAACTGTTTCAGTCTTTCTGGGCTGTGCAAGCTCCTGACAAGGTCTGGCCTTTCTTTATTGGAGGTGAGCACCCCCGGCGTGCTCGACGTGGAAATTGTTCAAGCGCACCTGAAGCAGGATCCTGGACTTGCCCTCTCGGCCTTCGAGTGGGAATTGATGCAGGCTGAACCCCACACCCGCGAGGCATTCCAGGCGTTTCTCCAGGCGCAGGGGTTAAGTTCCTTTGCGCGCATCGTCGCAAGGAGGGTGAGGCAGTGAGCAAGGAATTTTTACGCTGTTTTTTCCAAGAGTCCGAAGAGATTGCTCGCCGGTTGGATCTTCAGGTCATTGACCGTATGGTCGAGAGGCTGGTTCGCCTTCGGCAGGAGGGAGGAAGGCTTTTTCTCTGTGGGGTCGGAGGATCCGCAGGAAATTGTAGCCATGCGGTCAACGATTTCCGAAAGCTCACCGGGATCGAGGCATACTCCCCGGTGGACAATGTTTCGGAATTGACGGCCCGGACCAATGATGAAGGGTGGGAGACGGTTTTTTCCGAATGGCTTAAGGTAAGCCGGGCAAGTAAACGGGATCTCCTGTTCATCCTCTCCGTGGGAGGCGGTAGCCGGGAGCAGAAGATCAGTCCGAACCTGATTTCAGCCATTGACGAGGCCAAACAGAGGGGAATGGATGTGCTGGGCATCGTGGGACGGGATGGGGGCTACACGAAGCTCCGGGGGGACATCGTACTCGTTATCCCGTCGGTCAATCCAGAGCATGTCACTCCTCATACAGAGGCCTTTCAGGCGGTCGTTTGGCATGCCCTCGTTTCCGATCCCCGCCTCATGGTCCAGGGGAATAAATGGGAGAGCCTGCAAGAGGTTCGCCGTGGAGAATAAAGTCGTCTGGAGGGATCCGAACCTCAACCGGAAAGAGGGGATCATGAAAGGGGCGTTGGCCGAACAGGAGCGCCGACCGGAGGAGTTGCCCTTTCCGCTCGTCTCCCTCTTTGAGATCAGCCTGACCGGATTGTGCAACCGGATGTGCCCCTTCTGCCCTCGCCACGATCCGAAGGTGTATCCCAACGTGAACGAATTCATCTCCCCCCCTCTTCATACCAAGATGATGCGCGAGTTAGGGCAGTTGGATTACAAAGGGCTGATCGTCTACTCCGGCTACAGCGAACCCTTGATCCACAAGGGGATCGCTCAGCTCGTGGCGGAGACTCGCACCCTTTGTCCTCGGGCACGAATCGAGATCTACACGAACGGGGATTTTTTGACCGTGGAGCTCCTCCACCGCCTTTTCAAGGCAGGCTTAAGCTCGATTCTCGTCTCTCTCTACGATGGTCCTCACCAGGTGGAGATCTTTACCCGGATGCGTGAAGCCGCAGGTTTGACAGACGCCCAATTGGTCTTCAGGGAAAGGTATCGGCTGGATCAGGGGGAGGGGATGCACCTCTCCAACCGGGCAGGGACGATCGATTTCAAGGCGATGAAGATGCAGCCCCTTAAAGAGCCCATGCAGAGGAAGTGCTTCCTTCCTTTTTACATGATGATGATCGACCACACAGGGGAGGTTTTCCT
>CAYFHV010000025.1:0-14872 GCA_964343105.1 uncultured Planctomycetia bacterium
TTCCTCCTCGCTCCTTGCGCTGCTCGCATTTGAGCCCAGCGCGGCCACGGGGGGTGCTGGAGCCGGCTCTGAGCTCCCTATGCTATTATGGGGGCGATGCGGAAAGAAGTGAAGCTAACTGCCAAGGGGGAACGGTGGGTGCGCACCGGACACCCGTGGGTGTACCAGGACGATCTGCAGGCCCCGGCCGCCGACTTGGCCGGTGAGGTGGTGCGCGTCCGGGCCCCGGGTGGCCAGCTCCTCGGCCAGGCCTTCTGCAACCCGCGATCGAAGATCACCCTGCGGTGGCTCACGCGCGATCCGGATCAGGCGGTGGATCGCAGCTTCTGGGCGGAGCGGCTGAAAGAGGCGCTCCTGCTGCGCCGCAGGGTGGTGCAGGAGACCACCGCCCATCGGGTGATCTATTCGGAGGCGGACGGGTTCCCGGGTCTCATCGTGGACCGGTACGGGGATGTGGTGGTGCTGCAGAGCCTGAGTCTGGGGATCGACCGGATCCTGGAGGATCTGGTGGCGCTTCTGAAGGAGTTCCTCAAGCCGGCCGCCATCGTGGCCCGCAACGACGCGGGAGTCCGGACCCTGGAGGGGCTGCCGCAGGAGAAGAAGGTGATCTCCGGGACCCTGCCGGCCCGGATCGAGATCCAGGAGGGGGCCTGCCGGATGCTGGTGGATGTGATGGAGGGACAGAAGACCGGCGCCTACCTGGATCAGCGCGAGAACCGGATCTGGGCCAGGGCCTTTGCGCGGGGGCGGGTGCTGGATGCCTTCGCCTATCAGGGCGGATTTGGCCTGCAGGCGGCGAGGCAGGCGGAGGAGGTGCTGGCGATTGAGGATTCCGCGGCGGCGGTCGAGCGGCTCAAGCAGAATGCGGCGCTCAACGGCTACGGGAATGTCCGTGTGGAGAAGGGGAACGCCTTCGAGCGCTTGAGGGAGCTCGAGAAGGCGGGGGAGAAGTTTGACCTGGTGGTGCTGGATCCGCCGGCCTTCGCCAAGAACCGCAGCGAGGTGCGGGATGCGCAGCGGGGATACCGGGAGATCAATCTGCGGGCGCTGAAGCTGCTCCGGCCCGGCGGCACGCTGGTGAGCTGCTCCTGCTCGTATCTGGTGGGGGAGGAGCTCTTCCTGGAGCTCCTGCGGCGG
Source organism: uncultured Planctomycetia bacterium (assembly GCA_964343105.1). Lineage (GTDB taxonomy): Bacteria > Omnitrophota > Gorgyraeia > 1-14-0-20-64-10 > 1-14-0-20-64-10 > CAYFHV01. Next base: position 1,138 of record CAYFHV010000025.1, read on the forward strand.
GCTGCGGCCGACTCGCAGAGAACGGTGCGTTTCGTCGAGGGGCGGACGCAGGCGCGCGACCATCCGATCCTGATGACCCACCCGGAGAGCCGCTACCTCAAGTGCGTCGCCGTCGAGACGGCATGCTAGAATGATTTTTGATGGCTAGGAGCCGGCTTCAAAAGAGCCGCCGGGGCGGCGCCGCCGGCGGGGCGCCGCTGTACACCGCTCGCCATGCCGAGGCGGGAATCCGCGCCCGGCTGCCCACGTTGGAATGCTGGCCGAACCAGTACCCCGGCTATGAGGTTACCATTGAGATCCCGGAATTCACCGCGGTCTGCCCGCGCACCGGCCTGCCGGATTTTGGGGTCGTGCGGATCGTTTACCGGCCGAGGCGGTGGTGCGTGGAGCTCAAGTCCCTCAAGTACTATGTGAACGGTTTCCGCCAGATCGGGATCTTCCAGGAGAACGCGGTCAACCGGATCCTGGGCGATTTTGTCCGGGCGGTGAAGCCCGCCTGGGCGGTGGTCACGGGAGAGTTCAACGCCCGCGGCGGGATGAGGACGGTCGTGGAGGCGCGGTACCCAGGGAAGAGATGAGCGCCTTGCGGGTTGCTGCGACTCTCTTCCTCCTTCTCACCTTCCACGCGCTGGCCGGCTGCGCCTCCGGGCGGCTTGCCCGGCCCACGCTTAAAACGCCTCTGGCAGAGATCGGCCAACAGATCCACCTGCGCGCAGATGCCGCCTTGAAGGCCGGAGCCGCGCGGGTGGAGATCACCCCGCGGGTCGGCACACCCCTGGCCGGCTATGCGAAGAGGCGCGGCAAGCCATCGGTGGGGATCCGGGATCCGCTCTACGTGCGCGCGCTGGCCTTGAGCGACGGGGAGGACACCGCCCTCCTCCTTTCCGTGGACCTCCTGGTTTTTCCCGCCCCTCTGGCTGAGCGGATCGCAGCACGGGTTTCGGCAGAGCTGAAGATCCCACGCCAAGGGATCCTCCTGGCCACGACGCACACGCACTCCGGGAGCGGCTCGATCGCCACGGGCTTTCTCCACCAGCGTGTCTTCGGCCGGTACCGCTCCGATGTGACGGAAGGGCTGACCGCCCGGGTTGCCTGGGCGGCCCGGCAGGCGGTGGGCGGGCTCAAGCCGGTCCGCTGGGGCGTGACTTCGTTTCCCCGCGCGTTGGAGGGGTTGGTGGAGAATCGCCGCCTGCCGGGCGGGCCGGTGGATCCATCCGTGGGGGTGCTCTTTTTCGAGGCGGTAGAGGACGGGAAGATCCAGGCGGTCGTGGTCTCCGCCGCGGCACATCCCACGCTCCTCGATGCGATGGATCTTCGGATGAGCGCCGATTTTCCCGGTGAGCTGACGAGGAATCTGGAGGCGGTTTATCCGGGGGCAGCCTGCCTCTTTCTGAACGGAGCCGCAGGGGATGCGCGGCCCCGGGATGCCGTCGGGGGGACGCCGGACGAGCGGATCCAGCGTTTCGGAGGAGCGATGGCAGAGGCGGTGACCGGGCTCGTCAACCAGGCGGCGGTCGCGTCGTCCGGGGACCTGGCGGTGTGGGGCGGCTGGCTGAAGTTGCCGCCACCGCAGATGAGGGTGGGGCCCATCCCCATCCATCCGAGGATTGGGCGGCTCATGCGGCCGGGCTCTTTCTTCCTGAATCTGATCGGGCTGGACGGCTTCGTTCTGGTCGCGGTCCCGGCGGAGCCCACCACGGCGCTGGGGCTGGAGCTGAAGCAGCGGCTGGCCCAGCGGGGCCTGCGGCCGCTCGTGGTGGGCTACTCGGGCTCCTACCTGGGGTACGCGGTGACGCCGGAGGAGTTCCGGTCCCGCTCGTATGAGGCGGGCATGACCTGGTACGGCCCCGAGTTCGGTTCGTCACTCGTCGATTCGCTGGATCAGTGCGCCGGTCTGTACGCAGAGCGGCTTCGGAAGTGAAGGGCGCGGCTGGCCGGGCTCCCTCCCTCGGGGAGGGCCGGCTCGCGGCGCGCGCCATCGGGCTGGGCCTGGCGGTCGCCCTCTGCGGGTGCGCAGGCGCGCGAAAGGAGGGACCGATCCTGGCGACGGTTCCCCTCGGGAGGATCTCCGCCGTCGGGCGCTGGCCGGTGCTCCACCTCTCCGGTTCCCCGTACGAGATGGGCTACCAGCACGGCTCGATGCTGCGGTCCCGGGTGCGACAGTCGGTGGCCAATGCGATCGCCTTTGCCGACCGGCAGCTCGGGATTCCGATGATGGGCCGCTGGGTGGTCCGGCGCAAACTGGACCAGGCCTGGAGGAAGATGAGGCCGCACGTGCCGGATTGGTACCTGGAAGAGATGGAGGGCCTGGCCGACGGAGCGGGGATTTCGTTGAGGGCCCTCCAGCGGATCCACGCCGTGCCGGATCTGACCTCGGTCACCTGCGCGAGCTTTGCCGCGGCCGGTCCGGCCACGGCAGAGGGCCGGCTGATCCACGCCCGCAATCTGGACTGGGCCATCCAGTCCGATGTGCAGGAGCACGCGGCACTCTTCGTCCACCACCCCAAGGGCAGGCAGGCCTTCCTGAGCGTCGGCTGGCTGGGATTCATCGGGGTGATCTCGGGGATCAACGAAATAGGGATCTCTGTCGGGGAGATCGGCGCGGAGACCACCGAGGCCTCCCTGGCCGGCGTGCCGATGCCCTTCCTGCAGAGACGGATCCTGGAGGAGGCGCGGGATCTGAGGGAGGCGGTGCGGATCGTGGAATCAGCGCCGCGGACCGTGGGCTACAACTACCTGTTTGCCGATGCCCGGCAGAAGCAGGCAGCGGCCCTGGAGACGACCCGGGATCGCTGTGCGGTTTTCTGGCTGGACAGCGAGCCGCAGGCCCCGTTCTCTGTGCCGGTCCCGGCGGCGATCTTCCGCTCCGATTTCGCCCTGGACGCGGGGGTGCGCGAGCGCCAACTGGCCTCGAAAGGGGATCCCTCCCAACCGGGCGCGGAATCCCCGGTCGGTTCCAGCGCCTACGACATCCGGTACCGGGGACAGGGGCTCCTGCTGAGACAATTCTCCGGACGGATCGATCCGGAGGTGGCGATGGCGGTGACGGCGGCGGTGGCTCCGGGTAGCAACATCCAGAGCATGGTCTTCGCGTATCCGCAGATGTGGGTGGCCACGGCCGAGGGCCGCCGGCCGGCTGCACGTTCCGTCTATCAGGAGGTGGATCTCGAGGAGCTATTCCGCCGTTAGCGACAGGCGGCGGCGCAGGAAGGAGTAGGCGGCGATCTTGAGGTACGGTGTCGCCAGAACCGCGCTGTAGTGTCCGGTCGGCAGCAGGATCAGCCGCGGCCGGCCCATGCGGTTCCAGAGGGTGAGAGAGCGCCGGAATCCCACCACCCGGTCAAAGAGGCCGCAGATCATGAGGGCGCTGTCCGGCGGCACGCGCGAAGCGAAATCGAGCGGCTCGGAGAGGATCACCTTCTTGAGCTGCGCCAGCGCTTCTTCCTCGGTGAGATTGTTCTCCCTCAGGTAATTGGCTCTGCGCTTCCGGATCGCCTTGTCGCGGGAGGTCATGAGGATGCTCGGGATGTCCCCCGCGGGCAGGCCCAGCACCGAGGCCCGCACGCGCGGCTCGACCGCGGCCAGCACGGCCGTCAGCATCGCCCCCAGACTGATCGCGAAGGTTCCGATTTTCTCCCCATCCACCGACTCCTCACTCTCGAGCCAGTCCAGGGCCTGCCGCAGCCGGATCACGGAGCCACGCAGGTGCTCCTCCACGTCGTCCAGCTTCCGGTCCGCGGAGAAGATCTCCTTCTGCCGGTAGACGATCACGGCGTGCAGGCCGCGCGCGGCGAAGTGCCGCGCGAACTCCTTCACGTAGAGGTCGTTGCCGGCCAGGATGGGGGAGATGAGCACGGCCGGATGCCGGCCGGGGCGGTCGGGCCGGTACCAGTCCACGGCGATCGGATCGAACCCCGGGGACTGCGGTGCGGTGAGCTCCAGGCGCAGCAGCCGGAATCCGTCGCGGGGCTCGGTGGATCGGATCTGGGCGCGAAGAGGAAGCGGCGCGTAATCGTAAGACTGCCTGGCCGGTTCATCGGACGGGAGTGGGTTTCCTCGCCGGCTCGGGACCGGCAGTGTCACGCAGCTCGTGAGGGCGAGCGAAAGGGCCAAGGCGATGAGCCGGCAGAGGGCGGGCGACCCGCCGCCGGACGCCCGCCGGAAAATCGGTCGCATGCGGGTATGATATCATGGGGCCGATGAGCGCAAGGTTTCAGCCGGAGCGATGAAGGCGAACGGGCTACTTGAACCGTCCAGATTCCCAGCCTTCAGGGGTGCGCGAGGGGGACCGCCCCTCGCCTTCCTTGGAGGAGGGTGGCCCCAGAGGGAACCCTCGGTTCCCTCTGGATCGCGGAGGCGAAAGCCGGAGCGATGAAGGCTCCGCTGCTGGTGGCGCATCGGGGCGATCCGAGACACGCCCGGGAGAATACGATGGCCTCGTTCCGACAGGCGGCGGCCCACGGTGCGCGTTGGGTGGAGGCGGACGCCCGGCGGACTTCCGACGGGGTCTGGGTGGTTTTCCACGACGCGACGCTCCGGAGGATCACCGGCCGCCCCGGCCGGCTGGCGGGGATTCCCTGGGCGCGCCTGAAGAAACTGGATCCGCGGATCCCGCGGGTTTCAGAGCTGGCAAGCTGGTGCCGTGCCAAGGGGATTGGGCTTTTCCTGGACGTCAAGGTGGGGGGTGCGGAGGAGGATCTGCTGGCGGCGCTTCGCCGCTCGCGCTGGCTTCGTCGGGTCAGGATCCTGGCGGGCACGATCCCGGGCCTGCGGCGTTGGAGGCGTCTTCTTCCAGCCGCGCATCCGCTCTACTGGGTGACCGGGTTCCGGGATTCCCTCACCCCCGCACGCGTGCGCACGGCCCGCCGCCTCGGTTTGACCGGCCTGGTGGCCTATAAGGAGCGGGTTCATCCCGCAACCGTGGCTCAGATCCGGCGGGCCGGGATGGAGCTGTTCGTCTGGACGGTTCGAGCCGCGTCGGAGCTTGAGGCGTTCACCCGGCTCGGCGTGGATGGAATGATGAGTGAGGTATGGCCCTCCCCTTCGATCTGGTCGCTGAAGCGAAACGCTTGATCCGGTTCGACACCGTCACCTGGTCCAGCAACGCGGACTGTGCGGTGCACGTGGGGAATCTCATGCGGCGTCTGGGGCTGGAGGTGTCGTATCAGGAGACGCGCGCGGACGGCACCCTGTTCATGAACGTGCTTGGGCTGATGGGCCGTCCGACGAAGGCAGGCGGGCCGGTTCTCTGGGCAAGCCACCTGGACACGGTGCCGGCAGGCGACCGCAGATCGTGGACCCGAACCGGCGGCGATCCCTGGAAACTCACCCGGCGCGGTGAGCTCCTGCACGGGCTGGGTGCAGCGGATGCAAAGCTGGATCTCTTGTGCAAGCTGGCGGCGTTGGGAGGGGTGAAGCCCTCGCAGCTCAAGCGGCCGCTTCTGGTCCTGGGGACGTTCGGCGAAGAATCCGGCCTGCGCGGTGCGGCTCGGTTCTGCCAGGGGGATCTGCCGAAGCCGGAGATGGCGCTCGTGGGGGAGCCGACGGAGCTGGCCCTGGTCAACCGGCACAAAGGGTTGGCGGTCCTGGAGCTCACCTTCAGGTCGCGGGGGCTCTACCGGCCGGACAATCCGCAGTGGGCGTACGAGATCTCCTTCCAGGGTCGCGCCTGCCACTCAAGCACGCCGGAGCTGGGAGAGAATGCGATCGATCGGAGTCTCGAGCTCCTGCAGGGGTGCCGCAAGCGCTTTGGCAAGGTGATGGTTCTCTCCTGGGAAGGCGGGGAGGGGCACAACATGATCCCCGCTTCCTGCGCCATTCGTCTCTCCCTGGGGGATCGGCCGAAGGAGCCATGGATCATGAAGGCCAGGGCGAGGGTCAAGGCGGAGCGGGTGAAGGCGGGCTGGTACCCGACCCTCCCGTGGGAGGAGGCCGCGGAGGCGGTGGGGATCTTTCGGGCGGCCGTGGCCCCGCTGCAGAGGGCGCGAGATGGGGCGTTCGATCCGCCCACGCTGACGACCAGTCTGACGGGCTTCAAGCAGAGGAAAGAGGGATGGGCGCTCACGATGGATCTGCGTCCTCTGCCCGGTCAGTCCGTCGGCCCCCTCATGAAGAAGCTGGAGAAGCGCTGGTGGAAAAGGCTCGGTCCACCGGGACCGGCCTGGCAGTGGCGCCTGGAGAGAGACAACCCGCCCCTCGATCTGGAGGGCGGCTCGCCACTCATCCGCCTGGCGCGCGCCGCGCTGCGGCAGGCCCGCATCCCCGTCCGGATGGAGGCGAAGGCTGGCTGTTCGGAGGCCGGGCTGTACGGCAGGGTGGGGATCCCATCGCTGGTCGTCGGGCCGGGCCGGGCCCGTGGCAACATCCATCGGCCGAACGAGGCGGTCCCCCTGAAGCAGCTGCGGCAGGCCGTCCGCTTCTATCGGGCGTTTCTGGAGCGGGCATGTTTCTGATCCGAGAGGCGGGGCCCGCCGATTTTCGCGGCGTCTTTGCGCTGGCCCGGATCCTTGACTCCTACAACCTTCCCGCGGACCGGCGCTATGTCCGCCGGCTTCTGCAGATTTCACGGGCGTCATTCCGTGGCAGGATGCGCAAGGAACAGGCAATCTACCTCTTTGTTCTGGAATCGGTGCCAGGTACCAGGATCGTCGGCTGCTCCCTCATCATGGCCAAGCACGGCACGCGGGGGCATCCGCATCTGTGGCTCGCGCAGGAGCGGGTTCGCAAGGCCAGCCGGACCCTGCCGATCCGCAGGAGCCATGAGGTCCTCCGGATGAAGTGGACCGAGGACGGCCCCACCGAGATCGGGGGACTGGTGGTCTTTCCGGGATTCCGGCGGCATCCGGACCGGTGCGGGCTTCAGGTCGCGGCTGGTCGCTTCCTCTATATGGGGATCCACCCGGAGCGCTTCGAGCGGAAGGTGCTGATCGAATACCGGGGAGCGATGGGGACGGGAGGGCAGAGCCCCTTCTGGGAGGCGGTCGGCCGGGTCTTCACAGGCCTGCCCTATCATCGCGCCGACCGGCTGAGTGTGGAGAACAAGGAGTTCATCCGGAGTCTCCTCCCCAGGGAGCCGATCTACTGCGCGCTGCTGCCGCTGCACGTCCAGAGGGCGATCGGGGCGGTTCATCCCGCCGCGAAGCATGCCGTCCGGATGGCCGAGCGGCAGGGGTTCCGGCGCCTGCGCCAGATCGAGCCGTTCGACGGCGGGCCGTACTATTCGGCGCCGCTGCGGGCCATCGCGATGGTGCGCCGCGCGCGGAAAGGCCGGCTGGCGGAAGCCGCAGAAGCCCCACCACGCGCCGCGGCGGAGCGGCCGGCGCTGGTGGGCACGGAGGCCGGGGGAACCTTCCGCGCGGTGCTGGCCAGCGGCCGGTGGGCCGGCGCGCGCTGGCGAATGAATCGGGCGGCCAGAAGACTGCTGCGGGTTTCCGAGGGAGATTCGGTTTATGTCAGTCCTCTTTAGGGGCAACTACATCGGGGGCCGGTTTGTCCGGCCCAGGCGCGGGACCGAGCTGATCAGCGAGGACCCGGGAGATCTGATGGAGCCGGTGGGGCAGGTGATTGCCGACCCCGGGGCGACGGACGCGGCGGTGGAGAGCGCCTGCCGGGCCTTCCCCGCGTGGAGCCGAACGCCGCTGGCGAAGCGGATCGCCAGGATGCGGCTGTTCCAGAAGGTCCTGAAGCGCCGGCTGGGGCCATTCGCCCAACTGGTCGCCCGGGAGGCGGGCAAGCCGCTGGGGGAGGCGACGCGCGAGGTGGAGCGGCTGGTGTCGAAGGTGGATGAGATGGTCGAGCGGGGATTAAAGCTGGTCCGCTCCTTCTCGGTCGAGGTGGAGCGCGGCGTTCGCGGCGAATGCCGCTGGCGGCCCCTCGGTGCCCTGGCGGTGATTGGGCCCTTCAACTTTCCGGTGCATACACCGGGCAGCCACATCATCCCGGCGCTCTTGCTCGGTGATACCGTGGTCTTCAAGCCGTCGGAGCACACCCCCTTCGTCGGTCAGGCGCTGGCCGAATGCCTGGATGCAGCCGGATTCCCGGCCGGGACGTTCAACCTGGTTCAAGGGGGCCCGGAGGCGGGCGCCCGGCTGGTGCGTGATCCGAGGATCGCCGGCGTGCTCTTCACCGGCTCCACCGCCGCCGGCCAGGCGATCAAGAAGGCCACGGTGGATGAGCCGCAGAAATGCCTGGCGCTGGAGATGGGCGGCAAGAACGCGGCGCTGGTCTTTCGGGACGCGCCGCTGGATCTGGCGGCGCGGGAGGCGGCCCTCTCCTGCTTCTCGATGGCGGGCCAGCGCTGCAACGCGACGAGCCGGATCATCGTGGAGCGGCCCGCAGCGAAAGAGTTTCTCGCCCGCTTCCTCGAGGTGGCGGACCGGATCAAGGTGGGATACCCGCTCGAGCCAGGGGTGGTGATGGGGCCGCTGATCAGCCATGACGCTGTGGCCAAGTTCCAGCGGTACGTCGAATGGGCGCAGGAGGAAGGGTTCGAGACGCTGCGCGCCGGCAAGGCCCCTGGCCGGTGGGGAGGACGGCGCGGCTACTATGTGACGCCGGGGATCTATCTCTGCAGGAATCCCCGGAGGAATCGCTCGATCCGCTTCCGCAGGGAAGAGGTTTTCGGGCCGGCAGTCGGGATCTACCTGGTCGAGGATGAGCGGGAGGCGGTGGCCCTGAACAACGAGGTGCCCTATGGGCTGATCACCGCCCTCTTCACGGCCAGCCGCGGCCGATTCGAACGGCTGCTGCCGCAGATCGACACCGGGATGGTGAACCTCAATCGCGGGACGATCCATTCCACCGGCAAGCTTCCCTTCGGAGGGACCAAGGCCAGCGGATCGTTCAGGCCGGCGGGCCTCTTCTCCCCGTACTACTGCACCGTCCCGGTGGCGGTTCTGTCCGATTCCCGTCCGTTGAAGAAGCGCAGCTACCCCTTCTGAAGAATGGCGCAGACGGTCCTCCTGGGCGATCCCGCCAGCTTCCGGATCCAGGCCGGCTTGAATCCCCACACGCGGGACCGATGGGGACGCCTCAAGCGGGTGGATGGACCCATCGCCCGCGCCCAGTGGGAGAAACTCAAGCTCACGCTGGAAGGCCACGGGGTCCGGGTCGAGGTCCTTCCAGCCGTCGCAGAGCAGCCGGGAACTGTCTTCCCGGCGAACGCCGGGTTCCGGTTCGGGAAGAGCTTCTATTTGAGCCGTCTCAACCCGGCTCGCGCAGGGGAGCTGCCGCATTACCAGGCGTTTCTCCAGGGCCTGGGCCTGGAGCTGCGAGACCTTCCCGCCGAGCATCCTTTTGAGGGAGAGGCCGATTTCATCCCGGTGGGACATCCCTCCGGGGATCCCTCGAAGGAGCTGTACCTCTTCACCCACGGCAGGGTCTTCCCCCCTCGACGACGGGTGCGGCTGGGCTGGCCGCCGGTTCGCTGGCGCTTCGGGTTCCGATCGGATCTGAAGGCGCGCCGCGCCCTGGAAGGGATCGTTCACCCCCGGGAGGTGGTCCCGCTGGAGCTGTCCGATCCGGCCTATTACCACGGAGACACCGTGCTCTGCCCCTTCGGGCCCCACCGGGAGTTCCTGCTGGCTTACCTGGCGGGCCTCACCTCGGCGGCGCAGACCACCCTGCGTTACCGCTTCGGCAGCCGGCTCGTTCTCCTCTCGGAGGAAGATGCCTGCCGTTTTGCGGCCAACAGCTTTCAGGTGAAGCGCAGCTACTTCGGGGAGACGGTCTGCGTGCTGCTCATGCCGGATGGATTGGGCCAGTCGCTGTACGCAGAGATCCGCGGCCGGGGTGTGATCCCCTGCCCGGTGGACGTGTCAGAGTTTCTCGAGAAGGGCGGCGGCGCCGTGAAGTGTATGCTGCTGGATCTGGGAGAGCTAGCGGGGTGAAGCCGGTGAAGCCGCCACCTCGGTGTCTGGTGGGCGGGGCGGGCGCCTCGGGGCGATCAGGGTGTCCGGCTCGAGCAGCGGGGCATCGTACGGGGCGACCGGAAAGGTGATGATGTCCCACGCGCCGAGAAAGGTCCGGGTTCCACCCTGCATGAGGCCCTGGAAGATGCCGTGGGGGATCCAGAGCAGGATAGTCTCATCCCTGTTCTCGGCGATCTGGATCGGCACCTCCAGCCAGCCGGTCGTGACGTTGATGATCCCGCGGGTCAGCTTGGTGACCGGATTGCCGGATCGCCCTCCGGCCTGAGCAGGAGAGGAGAATGCAAAGAAGAGGAGCAGGAGACTCAGCAGGCCCCTCATCGCCAGCCGTTTGCAGGAGCGCGTTGGCTTCATGCAGCATAGTCTATCGGAGAATCGGGCCGCGTGCAATTCCAAACGATTGATGAGCTGAAGAGGATCGCGGAGCTTCTTGCCGAGTCGGATTTCGAGCGGGGAGAGATCCGCTGGTCGCCGGAGGGAGGGAGCTTTGTGCTGGAGACCGCCCGCCCTCCGGCGGACCATCTGCAGGCGGGAGGGCTCTTCCGAAGGAGCCGCGCCGGCTGGATTCCCTGCCGCCTCACGGTGCAGAATGTGCGCGGGATCTCCGTCCATGAGGAGGTGGACGTCCGGCCGCCGGAGGGCGGGCTGCTGCAGATCGAACCGGCCGGCGAGGGGGCCCGCATTCACCTCCGCTCATCCCACGCACTGCGGATCACCCTCGACGTTTCCCGCCTCTCCGGCGACCTGCAGGACGCCGGCTAAGCTACGCGAGGGGCTGGTAGCGGCGGCGGTGCGGGCCGGCGGGGACAAGCTCCGGGTGGAGCAGGTGGGCCAAGAGCTCCACCCCGTCCACCAGGCGCGGGCCGGCGTGGTGGAAGGTGGCGCCCTCCACGGCGAAGACACGCCCGCGCCGGACGGCGGCGAGGGATCTCCATCCGGGCCGCCGGGTGAGGCGCCTCTTTTCCTTGAGCGTCTGCCGGATCGAGTAGCTGCAGGGCATCACCACGATCACCTCGGGGTTGTACGCCCGGATCCTTTCCCAGGCCAGCCATACCGAGCTGTTCCCGGCAGTCCCCAGCCCGTCGGTTCCTCCCGCGCACTCCACCATCTCGGGGATCCAGTGCCCGGCGGCCATCAGGGGCTCGAGCCACTCGCAGCACCAGACGCGCGGGCGGTGCGCGGCGCGGGCGATCCGCTCCCGGACAGCCTCGAGCCGCTTCCTTAACTGGCCGATGAGCCGGTCGGCCTGATCCTGGCGGTCGGTCCATGAGGCCAGGTGCCTGAGCTCCGTGAAGACCTGATCGAACCGCTGCGCCTGCAGGGTCAGGACCCGCGGGCGGATGGCCAGATGCTGGAGGGCGGCCGAGACCTCCGGGTGGGAAGCGGCGCAGACCGAGCAGAGGTTCTGCGTGACAACCAGGTCCGGTTTGAGACGCCTCAAGGTGCGCAGGTCCACGTCAAACTGGTGGACCCCTTGCTCGCGGAGCTTGAGCACGGCCTCGTGAATCGCCAGGGAGTCCTGGCGCGCCACCTTCTTGACGTGGCTGGAGACCACCACCGGCTTCTGCCGGGCTTGGGGAGGGTAGGAGCAGTGCTCGCTTCGGCCGACCACCGAGCGGCCCAGCCCCAGGGCGTACAGCATCTCGGTCGCAGTCGGGAGGAAAGAGCAGATCCTCATCAGGGGCTCTAGGGCACGATGGCCGTCTTCACGGCGTCCTGGCCGCCCAGCATCTGCCGGAGGATCGCCGGCAGGTCGTCGAGGGGAACGCTGCGCGTCACAATCGGCTCCGCCCGCACCGTCCTGTCGGCCAAGAGACGCAGCGCCTGCCGGATCGAGTCGGGGGTGTGATGGAACGTGGAGAGTAGGGTGAGCTCGCCGTAATGCATCCGTGGGGCGTCCAGCGGGATCTTCGTGCCGGCAGGGCAGCCGCCGAAGAGCAGCACCCTCCCGCCGGACCGCACCAGGGAGATTGCCTGCTCCCAGGCGGCCGGCCGGCCCACCGCCTCGATGACGATGTCCGGCCCGCGGCCCTCCGCCGTGGCCTGGCGGATGAGCTGCGCGGCATCGGCTGTCCCGGAGATGTCCGCCACCTCCTCTGCGCCGCACGCACGGGCCATCTCCAGCCGGCGTGCTCCCTTCCCGGCGACGGTTACCCGGGCCCCCGCCTGCGCGGCCAACTGGGTAAAGAGGAGGCCGACCGGGCCCGCCCCGAGGATGGCAACGCTCTCGGAGCGCTTCGATTGAAGGGCCTGCCAACCCCGCAGCACGCAGGCCAGCGGCTCGGTGAGGGCCGCGGCCTGGAAGGAGAGGCCTTCCGGGATCTCGAGCAGGTTCTCCTCCACGATCCGGGCCGGGATCTTCAGGTACTCCGCATAGGCGCCGTTGACGAAGAGAAGGTCCTCGCACAGATTCGGCTGATCCTTCCGGCAGAAGAAACAGCGGCGGCAGGGGGCCGAGTTGGCGGCGACAACGCGCATCCCCTTCTTCCAAGAGGAGACCCCGGGGCCAACCGCCTCGATGGTCCCGGAGAATTCGTGGCCAAACAGGGCGGGGGGCTTGATCATCCGGGCATGCGAGCCGTTTCGGAAAACCTTCAGATCCGTCCCACAGGTCAGGGCCGAGCCGATCTTGAGGAGAACCTCGCCGGCGGCCAGGGAGGGAAGCGGCACCTCCTCCAGCCGGACGTCCTCCTTGCCGTAGAGAACAGCCGCCTTCATGGGGATCCGGCCCCGTTGGGCCGGAGGAAGACCTTCAGCGACTGGGCGGAAGGCCGGTTGGCCACGTCAATCGCTTCACGGATTCGCTCCAGCTCGAATCGATGGGTGATGAGCGGCTTGACCTGGATGGCCCTCTCGAAGACCAAGCGGGCCGACTCCTCCTGCAGGTCCACCGAGGCGCTGTAGCTTCCGATCAGATCCTTTTCCAATTTTCCGATCTGGCCGACATCCACGGGGACCTTTTCCCCAACGCGAGTCTGGGCAAACAGGACGACCCGGCCGGCCGGCCGAACCGCATCGAGCGCCGCTTGGATCGCCCCAGGGGAGGCGGTGGCCACGAGGGCCACATCGACCCCGCGCGGGGGAGCGGCTGCCTCCGCTCCCAGTCTGCGCGCCATTTCTACCCTCTCCGGGATGGGGTCAGTGACGAATACGGTCGCCTTCTCCAGCCGCGCGAGCTGCAGGAGGATGAGCCCGATCGGTCCGGAGCCGAAGAGGAGCACCGACTTCCCCGGAGAAAGCCCCGCCCGCCGGATTCCCTTCAGGCAAGTGTTCACCGGCTCCACGAAGGCCGCCTCCTCCGAGTCGACGCCCTCGGGGATGCGGACCAGCCCGTCCCGGACGATCCAGTCCATGACGCGCACGAACTCGGCGAACCCGCCGCCCGCCGGCTCGAATCCGGCGGTGGTGCCCACACGGAGGTACTGCGGGCACTGGGCGAACGATTGCGCGCGGCAGAGGTCGCAGCGTCGGCAGGGGATGTGATGGAAGAAGGCGGCCCGATCTCCGGGTTTCCAGTCCAGGACGCCGGGTCCCACCGCGGTCACCCGGCCGGCCACCTCATGCCCGAAGATCCGGGGCGGGGTCATCTCCCCCTGGGCGATCTTCTTCAGATCCGTTCCGCAGAGCCCGCAGGCCTCCACACGGAGCAGAACCTCCCCCGGGCCGATCTCCGGCACGGGGAGCTCCTCCAGCCGGACATCGTTTGCTCCTCGGTAAACCGCCGCCTTCATCGCTCCGGCTGTCGCCCCCGCGATCCAGAGGGAACCGAGGGTTCCCTCTGGTTCCACCCTCCTCCAGGGAAGGCGAGG
>CAYFHV010000026.1:0-3613 GCA_964343105.1 uncultured Planctomycetia bacterium
TTCGCCATCGGGATCTGGCAGGGGCCGTGGCTTACGGTCACCGGTCAGGCGCTGCCGCTCCCCCTGCAGCCAGGCGACCTCCCCTGGCGCTAGGCGGGAGTATAACTAATATGATACGATCATATAAAATATGATATAATTCGTTTTGTGAGATTCGAGCAGCCGTTCGATACCATTTTAGACAAGCCAGCCAAGGTGCGGATCCTGCGCTTCTTCTGCCGCAAGGGCGGAATATGGAGTGGAAACCGCATTGCCGCAGAGATCGGGATGAGCCCCATGACAGCCCACCGGGCCCTTCAGGAACTGCGTCAGGCGACCCTCCTGAACGTGCGAAGGATAGGCAACAGCCTCGCCTATTCCCTGAGGGATCAGCAGATCCTTGTGCGGCAGATCCTGAGGCCCCTCTTTGATCGGGAAGCCAAACTCCACGACCGGCTATCCGAACTCTTCAGCGCAGCGGTTGAAGGTGCGGGGAAGGCAAAGGTGATCACCGCTGCAATCTACGGATCGGTTGCCCGGGGAAGCGAGCGCCCGACGAGCGACATCGATCTGTTGGTCTTGGTGGAGTCCGAGCAGGCGAAGCGCCAAATTCAAGATTCCCTGGATCGTTTCTGTGAGATGGCCATGGAGGAATTCGGGAATGTACCGGCGCTTTACGTGAATACCCTTGCAGAGGCACGCCGGAAAGCCCGGCGCGGGATCCCTGTGTTCCAGAACATTTTGAAGGAGCACCGGGTCATCCGGGGGAAACCCTTGGAGGAGGCGCTGCGTGGCAAAGCGGCGTAACCGGGTCCGGCGCGTGGATCGGACCGGAGCCCTCGCCTACCTTAAAAAGGCGACGGAGTTCTTTCATTCGATGGAGCAGGCCATGGATGCGGGGCGATGGAATGCCGCGGGGCTCAACGCAGTTCACTGTGCCATCTCCGCGTGCGATGCGGTACTCGTCCAACATACGGGGCAACGGTCTGCGAGTTCGGATCACGCGGAGGCCGCCTCTCTGCTGAGGGCGCTTACGGACCTTCCTGATGTCAGGCAGAAAACGGGGAGCTTTCTTCGAATCCTGGCCGAGAAGAACCTGATCGAATATGAGGAGCGGGAGGTCACGCACCGCGATGCGGTGGAGCTGGCGAAGTTGACCGAACGGTTCTATCGCTGGGCTGTCGAGAAGGTGCGGACATGATGTCGGATGAAGAGGGTGTTTGGGAGTGGTAGGAGATTTGGCCGTGACGGGGACTGATTTTTGTTATACTGGCGGTTCTCTCGCTGTACGGTGAGAGAATCCCCGACGGACCCGTACGGTTGGATGAAGCGGGTCGGGATGCTGGTCTCCGTCCCGCTCATCCTCGGGCTTTCCCCCGTCATTGGATGCGCCATGGGATGGGCGATCGACCGGGCGCTGGGGACCCGGCCGGTTTTCACGATCCTTCTCCTGGCGGCCGGTTTCGCGGCGGGCGTCCGGGAGACCTGGACCTTGATCCGCCGGGCCACATCGGAAAACGACCGGAAGAACTCCTGAATCGGGCTGAGCGGGCTTCACAATGCGCAAGACCATCGGGGTAACCCTTCTCCTCACCGCCCTGGTGAGTCTCACGGGGCTCCTGGGCATGCGGCCGGCCTGGATCGGGGCGCTCTGGATCGGCGCGGTCTGGGGAGTGGCGGATCTGTACTGCTGGGGGCGGGCCACCCGCTGCATGGCGGCGGGCCGATACGGCTGGCCGCTGGCGGGGTGGCTCACGCTCAAGTTCGCCGGCCTCTATGGATTGGCCGCCTGGCTGCTGGTCGTGGTGAGGATCTCGGCGGTCGGCTGGCTGGTCGGTTTCACCCTGAGTCTCGTGGGGCTCTTCATCGGTTCGTTCGCGTCCCTGCGGCCTCTCTTTTCCTCATCGGCGCGCACCGCGCGCGCCCTCGCGCTAGTCCTGCCTGCCTGGAGCGGCCTGGCGGGCCTATTCTGCCCGTTGGCGCATGCGGCCGAAGCTGCCCATGATCAGGCTGGAGCTGCGCATCCGCCGGAGATCCCCAACCTCATCACCCTCCTCACCCACTGGATGCCGGAGGGGCCTGTGAGCCAGTTCCTCCACACCTGGGAGAACGGGATCTTCGCGTTCGTGATCGTGGGCCTTGTGGGCGGGCTCATGGCCCTCGGTGCGCGCTCTCTCGCCCTCCTGCCGGCCCGGGGCCAGATGGCGGTGGAGGCGGTCGTGCAGGCGGTGCACGATTTCGTCTGCGGGATCCTGGGCCCGCGCGAGGGCCGCAGGTATCTCCCCTTCCTGGGGACCCTCTTCCTCTTTATCCTGGCGATGAACCTGGCGGGGGTGGTTCCGGGCCTGAAATCCCCCACCTCCCGGTTCGAGATGACCGGGGCGCTGGCGCTGTGCGTCTTCGGCTACGTGCAGTGGACGGCCTTGCGCCGGCGGGGAATCTTCGGGTACCTGTATCACCTGGTCGGCGAACCGCGCGACCTCATCGGCTGGGGCTTCGCGCCGCTCATGCTCTTCATCCACGTCATCGGCGAACTCGTCAAGCCCCTCTCCCTGTCGCTGCGGTTGTTCGGCAACGTGATGGGGGAGGACACCCTGCTCGGGGCGTTCGCCATGCTTGGGGCCCTCTGCTTTGCCTGGACGCATCTGCCGGTGGGGATCCCGCTGCACTTCCCCTTCGTTCTCCTCGCCCTCATCTTCGGTGTGGTGCAGGCGCTGGTTTTTGCGACGTTGAGCACGATCTACATCTATCAGGCGCTCCCCCATGAGGAGCACTAGAGAAAAGGAGAAATAGTATGGAACACGGGGCGGATTGGCCGAAGGTGGTTGGAATGTTCATCGGGTTGGGCATGGCGGCGTCGGCTTCGGCGTTCGGGCTGGGCAAGGCGGTGGCTGCGGCGATGGAGGCGATGGCGCGCCAGCCGGAGGCGGCCCCCAGGATCCAGGGGGCGATGATGCTCGGCTGCGCCTTCATCGAGGCCTTGACGATCTACGTCTTTGTGACGGTCTTCCTGTACGGACTCGGCATCGTCAAGTTCTAGTCTAGGGTTCGAGGTTTCCCATGCAGCTCCTGGCGCAGTTTGTCGTCAACATCCTGGCGTTTCTGCTCCTCTTGGCGATCCTGAGGAAGTACGCCTGGGGCGCACTGCTCAAGCTCATTGATGAGCGGCGGGAGAGGATCGCCGCGGAGTTTGCGGCGATCGACCGGGCCAAGGAGGAGCTGACGAAGCTCAAGTCGGAGTACCAGGAGCGGCTGAACAAGATCGAGGAGGAGGCCCGGGGGAAGATCCAGCAGGCGATCCAGGACGGGCGGCGGATCGCCGCGGAGGTCGAGGAGGGTGCCCGGGCGCACGCGCGGGCGACCCTGGAGAAGAGCAAGGAGGCGATCGCGCAGGAGGTGGCCAAGGCCCGCGTGGAGCTCAAGGAGCAGGTCGTCGATCTGGCGATCCAGGCCACCCACAAGGTCCTCCGGCAGCATCTGGATGAGGAGACCGATCAGCGGATGATCGAGGCCTTCATCCAGGAGATCAACACGCTGGGGAAGGGCTCATGAAACGACGGCTCGGCTCCGGTGCCCTGACCGCCGGAGGGTGTGTGCCTCACGGCTTGGTTTCCTCATCCCTCCGGCAGTCGCC
>CAYFHV010000026.1:3623-14497 GCA_964343105.1 uncultured Planctomycetia bacterium
ATTTCCCAGGGGGAGAAGTCCAATTCAACTTCAGCACGCCCCCAACACGCCCCCTCTTCCAGAGGAATGCGGCTCGGCTCCGGTGCCCTGACCGCGCAGGAGGTGGCACGGTGATCGAGCGCGCGGCCGCCCGCCGGTACGCGGAGGCGTTCGTGAGCGCGGCGGAGAACGCGGGGAAGCTCCGGGAGGGGCTGGAGGAGCTGGAATCGATCGTGCAGATCTACTCGGGCTCGAAACCGCTTCAGCGGTTCCTCGGATCCCCTGAGATTTCGCCGGAGGATAAGGAGCGGGTGATCCACCGCTTGTGGGGGGAGGCGGCGAGCCGGCCGACGCTGGGGCTCCTGGGGCTCCTTCTGGACTGGGACCGGATGGAGCATCTGCCGATTCTGGCGGAGGAGGCCCGGTCGGTCTCCGAGGCGCGCCAGGGGATCCTCCGCGGGCGCGTGGTCACCGCCCATCCCATCTCCTCTGCCGAGACGGAGGCGGTCGCCCGGGGCTTGGGCCGGCTGCTGCACAGGAAGGTCCTCCTGGAGCGGTCGGTGGATCCGGAGATCCTCGGCGGGATCCGGGTCACGGTGGGGACGACCCTTTTGGATGCGTCGGTCCGGGCCATGCTGGAAGAGGTGAGGAGGCAGCTCAAACAGGTGAAGGTGTCGTGAGGCGCAGCCGAACGTCATCCCGAGCGGAGCGAGGGATCTCATGTCCATTCGACCGGAGGAAGTGACGTCCATCCTCCAGCAGGAGCTGGAGGCGTACAAGGGGAAGCTCAAGCTCGAGGGGGTCGGGACCATCCTTCAGGTGGGGGATGGGATCGCCCGGGTGTACGGGCTCGACGACTGCATGGCGGGGGAGCTGCTGGAGTTCCCCGGCGGGGTGATGGGGCTGGCGCTGAACCTCGAGGCCCATTCCGTCGGGGCGGTGATCCTCGGCTCGGACCGGGGCCTCAAGGACGGCGATCAGGTCCGGCGCACGGGAAGGATCGCCGAGGTCCCCGTGGGCAAGGCGCTGCTCGGCCGGGTCGTCGATGCCCTGGGCCGGCCGCTGGATGGGAAGGGGGCGATCGTGGCGGAGACGCACCGGCCGATCGAAGGGCGCGCCCCGAACGTGGTCCACCGCCAGCCGGTGAAGGAGCCGCTCATGACGGGCCTGAAGGCCATTGACGCCATGATCCCGATCGGGCGCGGCCAGCGGGAGCTGGTGATCGGCGACCGGCAGACCGGCAAGACCGCCATCCTCCTCGATGCGATCATCAGCCAGAAGGAGACCGGCGTCATCTGCGTCTACGTGGCCATCGGCCAGAAGCTCTCGACCGTGGTCGCCGTGGTGGAAATGCTTCGCAAGCACGGGGCGATGGACCACACCGTCGTGGTGAGCGCCACCGCCGAGGAGCCGGCGCCGCTGCAGTATCTGGCCCCTTACGCCGGCTGCGCGATCGGCGAGCAGTTCCTCTATAACGGCGGGCATGCCTTGGTCGTCTACGACGACCTCTCCAAGCATGCGCAGGCGTACCGGCAGCTCTCGCTGCTCCTGCGGCGCCCGCCCGGGCGGGAGGCCTTCCCCGGGGACGTCTTCTACCTGCACTCCCGCCTGCTCGAGCGGGCCGCCAAGCTGCGGGACGACCTGGGCGGGGGGAGCTTGACCGCCCTGCCGGTCATCGAGACCCAGGCAGGCGACGTCACGGCCTACATCCCCACCAACGTGATCTCGATCACCGACGGGCAGATCTACCTTGAGTCGGACCTTTTCTACTCCGGGGTCCGGCCGGCGATCAACGTGGGGCTTTCCGTCTCCCGCGTGGGCGGCAACGCCCAGACCAAGGCGATGAAGCAGGTCGCCGGGCGCCTCCGGCTGGACCTGGCCCAGTACCGGGAGCTCGCGGCCTTCGCCCAGTTCGGGTCGGAGCTCGACAAGGCGACGCAGGCGCAGCTCACCCGGGGGGAGCGGATGGTGGAGCTCCTGAAGCAGGACCAGTACGTCCCGATCGCGCTGGCGGACCAGGTCGTGGCGATCTTCGCGGGCGTGCAGGGATATCTGGATGATCTGCCGGTGGACCGGGTGCGGGCCTTCGAGCGGGAGCTGCTCGAGTTTGTGGCCAAGGAGTACCCGGATGTCCGGCATGACATCCAGAACAAGAAGACGATCGACCCGCCGGTGGAGAAGAAGCTGCGCGAGGCGATCGAAAAGCTCAAGAAAGCGAAACCGTAATTCGGTACGACGTACCTCGAGGCCCTTTGGTACGTCGTACCGTTCAAGGGAGACTCGGTGCAGAATCTGAGGACGCTTCGGCAGAGGATCCGGTCGGTCCAGAACACGCAGAAGATCACCCGGGCGATGCAGATGGTGGCCGGGTCGAAGCTGCGGCGGATGCAGGGGGAGCTGGCGAGCTTCCGGCCCTATGCGGAGCGCCTGGAGGAGATCTGCCGGCGGTTCCTGGCGGCGCACCCGGCTTTCAGCCATCCGCTGCTGGCCGGGATCGCCACGCCCGCCTTCGGCGGGCTCGCGATGACGACCACCAGCGGCAGTGAAGCTCCCGTTGGTCTGGTGGTCGTCACCTCGGACACGGGGCTCTGCGGGACGTACAACGAGCGAGTGCTGGATATGGCTCAGGGCTTCCTGCGGGAGTTTCCGTCGGCAGTGGCGGTCTCCATCGGAAAGAAGGGAAGCCGCTTCCTGACCCGCCACGGGCTCCGGCCGATCCGGGAGATCTCGGATTGGGGCGGGCGGTACGTTCCCCAGCGGTCCGGGGAGCTGCTGGCCTGGCTGGTCGGCCAGGTGCAGCAAGGAAAGGTTTCTTCCTGGGCGGCTGCGACCACGCAGTTCATCTCGGTACTGCGCTGGAGACCGCAGGTGGTCCCCCTGGTGCCGCTCACCCGCCCGGCCGAGGAACCGGTTCCGGAGAAGATCATTGTGGAGCCGGCGCTGGAGCCCTTTGCCGAGGAGCTTCTACAGCGGACCCTCTCGGCGCGATTCGCCCGGATCCTGCTGGAAGCCTTCACAGCCGAGCACAGCGCCCGGATGATCGCCATGAAGAATGCCACGGACAACGCGGATGAGATGATCGATCACCTGACGCTGGTGCGCAACAAGATGCGGCAGGCGGCGATCACCAAGGAGCTCATCGAGGTGGTCAGCGGAGCGGAGGCACTGAAATGACAGAGGGAACCATCGTGCAGATCCTGGGGCCCAGCGTGGACATGATCTTTCCGAACGAGGCGCTGCCGAAGATCACCCACGCGGTCCTCGTCGAGGACCCCGCGCGGGGGATCCGGCTCACCCTCGAGGTGGCGCAGCACGTCGGCAACAACACCGTCCGGTGCATCGCCCTGGGCTCCACCGACGGGCTGGTGCGGGGGATGAAGGCCAAGGACACGGGCCGGCCGATCGCAGTGCCGGTGGGGCCGCAGTGCCTGGGCCGGATCTTCAATCTGCTGGGCGACCCGATCGACGAGAAAGGGCCCGTGCCCGAGCCCGAGAGGAGCAACCCGATCCACCGGCAGCCGCCTGCCTTCACCGATCAGGTGCCGGTGACCGCGATCCTGGAGACGGGGATCAAGGTGATTGATCTCCTGGCCCCCTACGTGAAGGGCGGCAAGGTGGGGATGTTCGGTGGGGCGGGGGTCGGCAAGACCGTGATCCTCATGGAGCTCATCCGGAACATCGCGACCGAGCACGGCGGGGTGTCGGTCTTCGCCGGCGTGGGAGAGCGGACCCGCGAGGGGAACGACCTGTGGCTGGAGCTGAACGAATCCGGGGTCGTCAAGAAGACCGCCCTCGTCTTCGGGCAGATGAACGAGCCGCCCGGATCGCGGCTGAGGGTCGCCCTGTCGGCGCTCACCATGGCGGAGTATTTCCGGGACGACGAGGGGCGGGATGTCCTGCTCTTCATCGACAACATCTTTCGGTTCGTCCAGGCCGGCTCGGAGGTCTCGACCCTGCTCGGCCGGATGCCCTCGGCCGTCGGTTACCAGCCGAACCTCTCCAGCGAGATGGCCCAGCTCCAGGAGCGGATCACCTCCACGAAGCGCGGCTCCATCACCTCGGTGCAGGCGATCTACGTTCCGGCGGATGACCTCACCGACCCGGCTCCGGCCACCACCTTCTCGCACCTGGACGCGACGACCGTTCTCTCGCGGCAGATCGCGGAGCTCGGCATCTACCCGGCGGTGGATCCCCTGGAATCCACCTCCCGGATCCTCGACCCGCACGTCGTGGGGGAGGAGCATTACACGGTCGCCCGCTCCGTCCAGCGGATCCTGCAGCGCTACAAGGACCTGCGGGACATCATCGCCATCCTCGGCATCGACGAGCTGTCCGAGGAGGATAAGCTCACCGTGGCGCGCGCCCGGAAGATCCAGAGGTTCCTCTCCCAGCCGTTCTATGTCGCCGAGGCCTTCACCGGCCGGACCGGGCGATACGTGAAGCTCGCCGACACCATCGCCGGATTCAAGAAGATCGTTAGCGGCGAGCTGGATCACCTGCCGGAGCAGATCTTCTATATGCGCGGGCAGCTGGAAGAGGTGATTGCCGAGGGCGAGAAGATGGACACCGCCTCAGCGGCCAAATAGGAATGGCGGCCGAATAGGAATCCCGTCGGATGGCAGCGCCTGTTTTTACACTGGAGATCCTGACCGCGAGCCGAAAGGTCTTCGTCGGTGAGGTCACCTCGCTGGTCGCGCCCGGCGAGATCGGCTATCTCGGCGTGCTGGCGAACCACGCACCCCTCATGACTACTCTGGTGCCCGGCCAGGTGACCTGGCGGGACGCCGCCGGGGCAACCCGCATGCTGCGCCTCGCCGGACGGGGAATCCTGGAGGTGCAGAAGAACCAGGCCTGCCTGCTGGCGGACGAGCTTTCCGAGTGAGCCCTCTGGCGGAGGCGGCAGGGTGAGGCAGCTGCCCTGGTTCTTCGGACTGCTGGCGGCTGTCGTGGGGGTGAGTATCGCCGCCAGGCTCACGACACCCCAGGTCCTCGCGGTCGGGATCTTCTCCAGCTTCATCCTGGGGACCCTCTTCTACTGGCAGTTCCGCCTGGCCTTCGCCCTGCTGGGGGCCACGGCCCTCCTGGCGCTCAGGCTCACCGACATCCCGCACCTCATCGAGTTTGCCAATCTGGACATCATCCTCTTCCTGGTGGCCATGATGATCGTCATCGGTTTCCTGGAGCAGCGGAAGTTCTTCGAGGTCCTGCTGGAGCGGCTGCTCGACGCCGTGAGCCACCGGGCGCAGCTCTTCTTCCCGGCGATGATGGCGCTGGCCATGCTCACCGCGGCGCTGGTGGACGAGGTGACCTCGATCCTCTTCATGACGTCCCTCACGCTGCATCTGACGCGCCGGCTCCGGCTGGAGCCCTTTCCCTACATCGTCATGATCGTGCTGGCCACCAACGTCGGCTCCAGCGCCACCGTCGTGGGCAACCCGATCGGTGTCCTCATCGCCATGCGGGCGGGCTTGAGCTTCTCCGATTTCCTCCGCTGGGCGAGCCCGATTGCGCTGGCGTGCTTGGTTCTCACCATCGTGATCTGCCAGATCTATTTCCGAAAGCCGCTGCAGGCGATGGCGGAAGGAGTCGCCCGTGCCCGGGAGAAGGCGCTGGAGGAGGGCCGCGTCAGCCAGAAGGAATTTCGCCTGGCCTCAGGGATCTTCGCGGCGACCATCCTGGGGCTCATCTTCCACCACCAGGCGGAGCATCTGCTGCATCTTCCGAAGAACACCCTGCTTCTGGGCGTCCCGTTCCTGATGGCGGCGATCGCCCTTCTCATCGAGGGGGAGAAGGCGAGGGAGCTGGTGGAGAAGCGGGTGGACTGGTGGACGCTCACCTTCTTCCTCATGCTCTTCGCCTCCGTCGGGACGCTCCGGTACGTGGGGGTGACCGACCGGATTGCGGAGGGGCTGACAGCCCTGGCGGGGAACAGCCCCGTGCGCCTGCTGGCGCTCATCCTCTGCATCTCGGCAACCCTGACAGCCTTTCTGGACAACATCCTGGTGGTGGCGACCTTCGTTCCGATCATCGCGGACCTGGGCACCACCGGTATCTCGGTGGCCCCCCTGTGGTGGGGGCTGCTCTTCGGCGGCACGCTGGGCGGCAACGCCACCATGATCGGCTCCACCGCGAACATCGTGGCGATCGGCATGCTGGAGAAGGAGAAGCATCCGGTCCGGTTCGGCCAGTGGGTCGGCCCGGGCTTGGCGGTCGCCTTGCCCACCCTGGCCGCGGCGTTTGTGCTGTTATGGCTCCAGCTTCCACTCATGCGATAATCTGTGGGAGGCATGGCGATTCGATGAGGCGGGGTATGAGGCGAGGTTTGAAGCCGGGCTTCGCGGGGATTTTCCTGGCCGTGCTTCTCTCCTTGACGTTGGGTGGGGCTCCGGCGGCCTTGGCGGAGGAGGAACAGGTTTCGCTGGTGATCGAAGAGGCGGGCAGCGTCCAGGCGGAGCCCCAGGCGGAGGCCGCCCTGCGGGCGGTCCCGGGGGTCACCTTCGCGAAGGTGAGCTACACCCGCCGGGCGGCAGTCGTCCGCTATGATCCCGGGAAGGTGAAGATGGATCAGCTCATCGCCGCACTGGGATCTGTCGGTTTCAAGGCCTCGCCGGCCCAGGCCAAGTACATCTGCCCCCATTGCCAGGGGACCTATCAGGCGGCGGGCGCCTGCCTCATCTGCGAAACCACCCTGCAGCCCGTCGAGGAGTGATCTCCGGGGACAATCCAGGAGGCCCCTCGTGAAGATTCTGCTGGCCTCGGCGATCTCCGTCGCCTTCTTCCATGCCCTTGCGCCGGACCACTGGCTTCCCTTCGTGGCACTGGCCCGGGGATCGCGCTGGAGGATGGGCCAGCTGGCGTTCATCACCACGCTGGCCGGGATCGGGCACGTGGCCTTCTCCCTTCTCATTGGGATGATCGGCCTCTGGGCCGGCTGGGCGGTCCACCGTCTCGAGGGAGTGGAGGCCTGGCGGGGCGGGGTGGCCATCTGGCTCCTCATCGGGTTCGGGGTCGCGTATCTCTTGTGGGGCTTCAAGCACGCACAGCATCCCCACCCTCACCGGTCCGTTCAGGACGTGGTCAGGGCCTATGCGGCCCGCCGGGTCTGGATCCTCATCGCCATCCTCGTCTTCGGCCCCTGCGAGCCGCTCATCCCGATCATGTTCCTCGCCTACCAGGGAGGGATTGCCACCATCGTGCTGGTGAGCGCGGTCTTCTCGCTGGTCACGATCGCGATGATCGTCGGCCAGAGCTGCCTGAGCTACGCGGGCGTTCACCTCATCCAATCCGACTGGATGGAGCGCTACGCCCATGCCCTGGCGGGAGCGGTGATTGTGGCGACGGGGCTCCTGGTCCTGGCCCTGGGCATGTAAGGGAGGTCGCGATGAAGCGGGTTGTCTTCGTCATTGCAGGATTGATCGTGCTCTTCCTCGGTGGGATTCGGCTGGCCGGGGCGGG
Organism: uncultured Planctomycetia bacterium; assembly: GCA_964343105.1. Taxonomy (GTDB): domain Bacteria; phylum Omnitrophota; class Gorgyraeia; order 1-14-0-20-64-10; family 1-14-0-20-64-10; genus CAYFHV01. The sequence continues at coordinate 11,058 of CAYFHV010000026.1, forward strand.
TGACGATTTTCAGACTTGGTATACCCTGGAGATCCGCAAGAGCATCCATCCGGAGTGGGAGCTCTTCTTCATGCCGGAGGCCCGGGTCCGGGACGACTCGAGCGAGCTCTTCTACCACGAGTACCGCCAGGGGGTCCGCTTCTCACCCTCCAAGCACCTGACGCTGGGGCTCCAGTACCTGTTCGTCCGCAGTGAGAACGCTGCGGGCAAGCATCGGGATGAGCAGACGGGAGAGTTGGATGTGACCCCGAAGACGACCCTGGGGCCTCTTCAGCTTTCCCTTCGGTGGCGCCTGGCCCTAAGGACCATCGAAGGCAGCGCCGGCGAGCAGGAGTTTCAGATGCGGTTCATGCCGAAGCTTGCGTACCCGACCCGGCTGGGGAATCGGAAGCTGACGCCGTACGTGGCGGATGACCTCTTCTACGACTACACCCGGGATGCCTTCAACCAGAACCGGCTGTTCGTCGGAATCTCCCTTCCCTTGAAAGAGTTCCGTGGGGCCAGGAGCTCGCTGGACCTCTACTACATGCTGCAGCATCAGCTCGGGACCCGGCGGGATTGGAGCAGCAACGAAGTCCTGGGCACGAAACTCACGATCCAGTTTTAGCCGGGGCGGCGACTACGCTGGCCACATTCCCCAGACAGCAGGAACCCTGCGGGTTGGTGACCTCGCAGGCGCAGTTGCCGGCCTTCACCTGAGCCTTGATCTGTTCCGTCGCCGTGCTCCTGCCTGTCCGGGTGATCTCCTCCTGGATCTTCTGCGCTGTCCAGCCGAAGCAGTAGCAGACCGGGGCCATGGAGTCCTCCGGCTCCTTCAGCCCCACCCTCACGGTCAGATCCTCTTTCCGGAAGAGTGCCTGTCCCGGCAGAAAGTAAACCACGTCACACTCAGGGCCGCGGCAGAAGCAAAACTCGTCTTGCACAGGAATTCCCGCCTTGCGCTCCGGCTTCAGGAGGGCCTCCAGCGTGATTCGCTTGACCGGTTTACCCAGGGTTCCGCAGGCGGGACATTTCGCCGGTCCGCAGACGCTGGGAGGGTGGAACTCGCAGCAGGGTTCCTGCACCTTCACCCGTCACCTCGGACAGGAAGCAGCGCAGGCCCTGGAGAGTACCGGCCAGAGATGCATCACGCCAAACCCGGCCACGACCACGGAGGCCGCGGCCAGCACGACCAGCGTTTTCGCCCGCCCAGGCATCTGGCACTGAGTTTCGTTGCAGCGCTTCGCCTCGGCAAGAAACAGCCACCACCCCAGCGCGAGGAACGCGGCCGCCAGTCCGACCAGAAGGCCCGAGAATCGGGCAACGAAGAGACCGGCGCCCAGGCCGCCGAGCCCAATGGCGACCAGAACTGCGGGGGCCAAACAGCAGGCCGAAGCGGTCGCAGCCGAGAGGATCCCCAGTCCTTTGCTGTTCAAGCGGATCACAGCCTTCTCAGCTCGCCCGCCCGGATTTTCTCCACCAGACGATTCCAGGCCTCCTTCGGCAGGCGCACGAGGTTCCCCGGCTCTCCGATCCGGACCTCGTCCTTCTCCGCAGAGAGCACCACCTCGGGACACGCCCCGCACTCCGGACAAAGATTCACCCTCTGACTCTGACCCGCTCCTTTTCTGCTGGTCATTTCCTCATCCTCCCTTTTGTTTTTTGCGTTTTCGTTGACTCAATCTGCGGACACACGACGTAGCCGCCCGGCCTTGCTGTGGTCGGACTCACCCATTGGCGGAGCCGCCCCTTCAGCCGGTTCCGCGTCGCTGTCAGCTCAGCGATCTTTCTCTCGAACTCCCCGATCTTCCTGTTGAAGAGCCCTCGGACGTGGTCGCAGCAGGGTGAAAGGCCCCGTCGGCTCTGCCGCATGACGCCGAGGATCTCCTTCAGGGTGAGGCCGAAGCGCTTGGCCTGCCGGATAAACCGGAGCCTCTCTACATCTTGCGCAGTGTAAACTCGGTAACCGGATGGCCGCCGACCCGAGGGGGAGACCAACCCCTCCAGCTCGTAGTACCGGATCGTCCGGCTGGGGATGCCCGTCAGCCGGCTCACCTGGCCAATCAACCAATGTCGTTCACCCGCGTTTCCCATCTTCACCCACTAGCATACACCTTCCAGTATACTGGAGAGTCAAGGGGGATCTTGTTTCCGTTTGGCTGAGCCTGATCGGCCGCCATCTCGAGCGGGTGGCCGATCACGCCACCAACATCGCCGAGGACGTTTACTACCTCGTCCGCGGCACCACGATCAAGCACCGCCTCGCCGGCACCTGAGAGCCCCCGGGACTCTCAGACAGTAAGTCTGACAGTAGTCAGACACTAGGTCAGTCAGTAAATCAAAAGAGGTGATTTTGTATCACAAACCGATGTAATGGGTTATAATTTATGTGAAAATAAGAGTCGGTCAGAATGTCTCAGCCGATGTACACAATAACGAATCAGGTTCTAAGGTCGATCAGCCGAATTATCGAGGGACACTCTCTTATTGTAGGGGCTCCTTTGAAGCCCAGCTGGGAGGCGGGGTTAAGGTATCAAGCTTTGATCAGGAGTGTCCACTCCTCCACCCACTTGGAGGGCAATCCCTTGACCGAACAGGAGGTTGCCCAGGTCCTCCGCGGCAAAGAGCCTAAGAGAATATTTCGGGAGCGGGACATTCTGGAAGTGACCAATTACCGGCAGGTCCTTCAGTTCATAGCGCAAACCTACAACGATCCTGGACTTAAGATCAATGAAGACACCGTCCTTCAACTTCACAAGCTTTGTGTTCAAGGGATCGAGGGGATGGAAAGCCAAGCAGGCCGGTATCGCTCGGTTCAAAACTACATCGTAGCCGATCCGCAGCGCGCGATTGTTTACACGCCCCCCTCGCCGGAAAAAGTCCCGGATCTCCTGAAAGATTTGGTGGAATGGATCGAGGATGCGCAGAGACAGCAAGTCTCGCCGTTCATTCTTTCGGCCATTGCGCACTACGAATTTGAAAGCATCCATCCCTTTGCCGATGGCAACGGCCGGACCGGACGCGCCCTCTCCACGCTGATTCTGTACAAGATGGGATACGATACGAAGAGCCTCTTTTCCTTGGAGGAATATCTCGACGCTCATCCCGATGAATATTATGGGAATCTCGGTAAGATCCAGAGGGCCTATGGAGAGAATCCCGATCCGGATTTGACTGAGTGGGTGGAATTTTTCGTCCATGCCATTGAAGTAGAAATGGCCCGGGTGGAATCCGAGGTCAAAGAATATTTAACCCAGGAGCACCTCAGGAGGACTCTCAAACGACAGGAGATCAACGCGCGTCAATTCAAAGCGGTGATCACTCTTCAGAAGCGCGGCTCACTCCAAAGCCACGAATATGCGCAACGGCTCAAATGCTCCCGGGATACCGCTGTCCGGGATCTCCGGGGGTTGTCCAGTTTTTAGTTGATTTCGATCTGAGCAGTCCCGTTGGTTTCATCG
>CAYFHV010000027.1:0-2291 GCA_964343105.1 uncultured Planctomycetia bacterium
GTCCGGCTCTGGAACGTGAAGAGGAGGGGCAGGGCGCTTGCCGTTTTGCGCGGCCACGCCGGCCGGGTCTACTCCGTCGTTTTCTCTCCGGACGGGAGCCGGCTGGCCTTGGGGGCCGAGCATGGGACGGTCCAGCTCTGGGATGTGAAGAGCGGCGGGGCGCTTGCCGTTTTGCGCGGCCACGCCGGCTGGGTCTACTCCGTCGTTTTCTCTCCGGACGGGAGCCGGCTGGCCTCGGCCGGGGACGATGGGACGGTCCGGCTCTGGGACGTCAAGAGCGGCGGGGCGCTTGCCGTTTTGGGCGGCCACGCCGGCGGGGTCTGGTCCGTCGTTTTCTCTCCGGACGGGAGCCGGCTGGCCTCGGCCGGGGGCGATGGGACGGTCCGACTCTGGGATGTGAAGAGCGGCGGGGCGCTTGCCGTTTTGCGCGGCCACGACGGCGCGCTCCTCTCCGTCGTTTTCTCTCCGGACGGGAGCCGGCTGGCCTCGGCCGGGGGGGTGCTTCTGCGGTTGCTCGGAGAGGCCGGCGCCCGGAGTTCCCTGCTTGCTTTCCTTTCCGATCTGCGGGGATCTTCCTTGGATCTGGACGTCCGGCGCGAGGCATTGCTCTTTTATCTGGAGTCTCCCCCGGCCCGTCAGCCCGGGGGGGTTTCCGCGTTGGTCCGGGGAGGGGTCAGCGCCCTCTTTTCCCCTGATTCCCGGCTGCCTCTGCCGACCCTGGGGCTGGCCCAGGCGCAGCAGGAGGCGCTCCTGGAGGATTACCGGCTTTTTCTTCTGCGCCGCTACGCGCAGGATTCCAGCGAGCGGTACCACGCCGATCTGCTCTTTTTCCTGCAGACCGGCCAGTACGCCCGGCTTGCCGTCCTGCCCTCTCATCCCAGGCGGTGGGAGCTGGCCGGGGAGCTGATGAATCTCTCCCCGGAGGAGCTGGGCCGGCACCCGGAGCTGACCTTCCATCATCTGGCGATGCACGCGGTTCGCCTTCACAACGACCGGCTGGGGGCTCCCTCCTTCGGGGTGGGAGGGATCCAGGTCACCCGCTACGGGCCGCCGGTTCGGCCGGCCGTTTCTGAAGCGGTGAGAAAGGCCCTTTCGGAGCGGGCGGCCGGCTACGGGCTTCCATCGGACGCCCGGCTCAAGCCGGGCGATTCCTCCAAGGAGACGCCGGAATGGGTTCATCTGTTTGTGGGCCGGTCCGGCCGCCCGGTTTTTGTGAAGCGCCTCTGGTGGGAGCGGGATGAGCAGGCGGCGGTGCCGTTTCAAGCACCTTCCGGCGGGCGGGATCAAGCGACCTTTGTCGGGTACACGGAGGATCTCTCAACGCTTCTGTTCGAATTGCGCCTCAGCGATGCGCAGGGGCAGAGGATCTTCTCGGAGCTGGTCTCCTGCTGTCTGGACATGACCCGGTCGCAGCAGATTGTGCGCGAGCAGTTTGTGGCTCCGTACCTTTTCCTGGCGGATCGGCAGGCGCAGATCGCTGGGGAGCTCGAAGAGATGCGGGCGCTCTTTTTCACCGAGGATTGGGGCGCTCCCGCCCGAGCGTTGGTCTTGGCAGGGCAGAGCGCTTTAAGCCGGCTGCCCGGGGGGCTCGCCGAGGCGGCGCCGGTTCGCGCCCGGCTCGAGAAGGATCTGAAGTTGCTGCAGACCTTATTGGCCGACTCGGCTCTCCCGGCCGCTTCACCGCAGGAGATCCTTCTTCAGAATGGCGCCGGCCAGCCGGTTGCCCTCAGCCATGTTCTGGAAGGAATCCGCGGGCGGCTGGAGCAGATTCTTTCCCAGCAGCTTTTCCTGGCCGAGCAGATGGCGGGCTATCGCCGGGCCGCCGAAGAGGGGCGGGAGCACGCGGGGGTCGTCGGGATCATCCTGGCGGTGGCCGAGCGGTTCGGCCCGGACCGGGTGACTGGCTACCCGGAGGCGCTGGGCCAGGTCCGCCGGCTGGAAGACCAGAAGCTGGCCAGACCCTCCCCCGCCGCCGGGATGGAGGAGACCTCATCCGATCGAGCAATCCTCGCGGCGATTGAACGGCTCAAGGCACGGACCCCGCCGGTCGCCATTACCCAGGCAGCCATCGCCACCGAGGCCGGCGTCGCTGAAAGTACCGTCACCCGCCGCAGGCAGGCCAACGCCGCCGTAGCGTCGGCCATTGACGAGGCCGCCCTGACGGACACCGACGCCAGGATTCTGGGGGCGATTGAACGGCTCAAGGCACGGACCCCGCCGGTCGCCATTACCCGGACAGCCATCGCCACCGAGGCCGGCGTCGCTGAAAGTACCGTCACCCGCCGCAGGCA
>CAYFHV010000027.1:2391-9470 GCA_964343105.1 uncultured Planctomycetia bacterium
AAAGTACCGTCACCCGCCGCAGGCAGGCCAACGCCGCCGTAGCGTCGGCCATTGATGAGGCAAAGGAGTCCACCGCCGGGATGGAGGAGGTGCGTCGGATGGAGCGGGAAACCTTCCTTGAAAAATACAGCGATCAGGCGCCGCACGTACCGGGCAATGCCACCCATCTCTTGATGATCACAGAGGGAAGCACCGTCACCTTCCATCGGCCGGAGACGCTTGCGGAGGACGTGAGGTCGCTGGTCGAGGCGCAGCGCAAGGAGCTCCCTGCCCATCTGGAAATTGATCTCGCACCGGTTCCGCCGGACCGCGCGCAAGTCCGATCCCCGTCCGTCTTCTTTTGGGATCCGGGGTTGGGCGAGCCGCCCTACGACCCTCGCGTACCCTTCTTTAAGCAGTGGAAGGGTCAGCCATTCAAACAGAATCTCCTGGAACTGGTGGCCAGCGCCCTCTCCGGCCGGCTCGACCCCGCCGAGGTGCAGTTCCTCGCCGCCTGGGCCTTCGAGGAAGAGGGCCGCCGAGTCCTCGTCTTCGCCGTCAAGACGTAACCTCCCCGCCGGAGCCCCCGATTGATCTTCCATAATCATGACTATTCATGTATACTCGTTACTAGGAGGGTGCCTGCATGAAACTAAATTTCTCGACCAAGCTGGAGGCGAAGAAGGTCCGGACACTCAAGCGCCTTTCCGAGCAGAGCAGGATTCCGCAGTCGAAGCTCCTGGAAGAGGCCATTGATCTCTTGGAGGCGCAGTTCGCCACGGACGTCATCACTCCTGAATTCAGGCGCGTGGTGGACCAGGCGATCAAGGAAGACCTGCCTGCCCTGAGACGTTTGGCTGAGTGAATTATCTGGGATACAAACAGGCGCTGCTCATTTACCGGCGCGTCCTGGAAGAAACCGGCGGATCGGCTGGGATTCGGGATGGGGGGGCACTGCGGTCCGCTCTCGCCCGCCCGCAAGCGTCGTTCGGGGGGCAAGACCTTTACCCGACCCTCTTCGAGAAAGCGGCCGCCTTGGCGGAATCCCTGGCTCGAAACCACCCGTTTGTGGACGGCAACAAGCGGATGGCGCTGGCCTGCATGCGGGTGATGCTGAAGCTCAACGGATTTCAAGTCACCGCCTCACAGGAATCCAAAGCATCCCTGATACTTCAGATCGTCGAACACAAGCTCACCGTCCAGGAAGTTGCTGAGTGGCTGGCCAAGCATACCCGGCGTCTCTGATCCGCCGTCCGTGACAACCTCTCACCGGTGCGGGACGGTGGCGATCGTCGGGAGGCCCAATGTCGGGAAATCCACCCTGCTCAACCGGTTCCTCGGCCAGAAGATCGCCATCGTCTCCCCCAAACCGGAAACCACCCGGGATCGGCTGCTGGGGATCCTGACCCTGCCCGAGGCGCAAGTGCTGTTCCTCGACACCCCGGGGATCTATCGCAGGCCGCAGACGCTGCTGGGCAGGCACCAGGTGCAGGCCGCGCGCGAGGCGTTGGCCGACGCGGAGGTGCTGCTCGTGATGACCGAGGGGCACGCGGGGCTGACGGACGAGGACCGGGACATTCTCCGCTTGCTTCCCAAACCGGTACGACGTACCGAAGGGCCTTCAGGTACGTCGTACCAAGCTCCGGTGTTCCTGGCGATCAACAAGGTGGACCGGGTGAGGAAGGATCTGCTCCTGCCCCAGATCGCCGAGGCCAAACGGCTCTACCCCTTCCGGGAAATCTTCCCGATCTCCGCCACCAAAGGGGATAATGTCCCGGAGCTGCTCCGCGCCGTGGAGGCGGCCCTGCCGGAAGGGCCGGCCCTGTACCCGGCGGATCAGGTGACGGACCGGCCGATGCGGGACCTGGCCCAGGAGATCGTCCGGGAGAAGGCGCTCCTCTTCACGCACGAGGAGGTCCCGCACGCGGTGGCGGTGCTCGTCGAGGAATGGCGGCAGGGACAGGCGAGCGAGCGCTCGGGCCCCGAGGGCCGGACCCCGAAGGGAGAAGGTACGGGGACGGCCACAGTGTACATCCGCGTGACCCTCTTTGTGGAACGGGATTCGCAGAAGGGGATCCTGATCGGGAAAGGGGGCGGGCTCTTGAAGCGAATCGGCCAGGCCGCCCGGCAGGAGATCGAAACGCTGGTGGGTGGGCCGGCCTTCCTCGACCTGTGGGTCAAGGTGGCCAAGAACTGGCGCAAGGATCCGCAGATGCTGAAACGGCTGGGGTACGGCTAGATTGCTTCGCTGGCGCTCGCAATGAGATGACCCATTTCCGCTGGTGGGTGAAGAAGGACCTCGACGGATTCTTCGGGCTCTTCCTGGACAACCTGATCCAGCTCATGCTGATCGTCACCCTCTGCACAGGGCTGCTGGGCTTCCCTGCCGGGCTGACCCTGGGAACGATCTTGCCGGGGGCAGCGATCTCGATCCTCGTCGGAAACGTGGCCTACGCCTTCCAGGCCCGCCGGCTGGCCCTCCGCACCGGCCGTTCGGACGTGACGGCGCTGCCCTATGGGATCAACACGGTCAGCCTGTTCGGCTACGTCTTCTTCGTGATGCTGCCGGTAGTGAGCTCCACGCACGACCCCATGCTGGCCTGGCGGGTGGGGCTGGTCGCCTGCCTGGGCTCGGCGGCGATTGAGCTGGCCGGCGCCTTCGTCTGCGGCTGGATCCGGCGGATCACCCCGCGCGCGGCGATGCTGAGCGCCTTAGCGGGGATCGCCGTCACCTTCATCTCGATGGAGTTTGTCTTCCGGATCTTCGAGCGACCGCTCCTGGCGGTCATCCCGCTCGGGATCCTGCTCATCCAGTACTGCTCGCACGTGCGCCTGCCGCTGGGCATCCCGGGCGGGCTGGCCGCGCTGCTGGCCGGAACCGCGCTGGGGCTCCTCTTCCGGCATCTGGGGATGGCCGGCGGGCCGGAGCTGGGCGGCGGGTGGCAATGGCAGTTCCTTGGGCCGCGCTGGACAGGGGGCGAGCTGCTGGAGGGGCTGCGGGGCGGGTACCTCATCGACTACCTCTCCATCATCCTGCCGATGGGGCTCTTCAACGTGCTGGGCTCCCTGCAGAACCTGGAATCGGCCGAGGCCGCGGGCGATTCCTATCCCACCCGCAGCTCCCTCGCGATCAACGGGGTGGGATCCCTGGCCGCCGCCTGCCTGGGAAGCTGCTTCCCGACGACAATCTACATCGGGCATCCCGGCTGGAAGGCCCTGGGGGCGCGGGCGGGATACTCGGTGGCCAACGGCGCCGTCATCACACTGATCTGTGTTGCGGGAGCGATGGGGTGGATCTTCCGGTGGATCCCCTTCGAGGCCGGGATCGGGATCCTGCTCTGGATCGGGATCATCATCGTGGCCCAGGCGTTTCAGGAAACGCCCAGGTCGCACGCGCTGGCGGTAGCCGTCGGGCTGTTCCCCTCCCTGGCCGCGTGGGGGCTGACCGTCGTGGAGGCCACGTTGCGGGCGGCCGGAACCAGCTTGAGCGCTCTGGGAGAGTCGGCCTTCGCCGGACAGTTCGCCGTCCGGGGGATGATCGCGCTCGAGCGGGGCTTCATCTTCACCTCGATGTTCTGGGCCGCCTTCACGGTGGCGCTGTTGGAGAAGCGCTTTCAGGCGGCCGCCGGGTGGATGGCGGCGCTGGCCGCCTGCTCGTGGGTCGGCCTCATCCACGCCTACGAGATCACCCCGGCCGGCCTGGTCAGCCGCTTCTCCCTCGGCGCCGCCCCTCTCTTCACCGCCGCCTACGGGGCGACCGCCCTGCTCTGCGCGGCGATGGCATTCTACAAAACTCGCCTAAGGCCAGACTGACCGGCGGGGTTGACGCCGCCGCGCTCCCTGTGGCATCCTTGAGTTAGCCGATAAAGGCAACCGCCGTCGGGCCAAAAGGATAAAAGTCCAAAACCCCGATGTAAAGCGCGGTTCTCGCGCGGAATCGGGGGGTCCTATCAGGACGGTTAGCTCGCGTTGTCTTTATCGGCTTTTCTTTTGCGCAGGCGGTTGATATGATTCCAACCATGAGGGGAAATCCGACCGGTTCCGGACGGCCGGCAACCACCAACAAGCGCTGGCTGGTCCGGCAGATCTCCCTCTTCTCGAACCTCACGGACGCACAGCTCGACTTCGTGGGCCAGCGCTGCCGCGTCGTCGAGTTTGAAAAGGACGAGCTGATCTACCGGCAGGGGGACCCTCCCCAGTCCTTCTTCGGGCTGGTCAGCGGCCGGGTCCGGGTGCTGGCCGGGCACCCCGCCGGAAAGCACGAGGTGCTCGAGACCCTCCACCGCGGCGACTACTTCGGGATGATCTCGCTCCTCACCAACGAGCCCCATTCCGTGACCGCCCAGGCGATCAACGACTCGATCCTGATCCAGATCCGGCGGCCGGAGTTCGAGGCGATCCTGAAGCAGATCCCGGAGGTGGCGATCCACCTCTCCACCACCCTGTCCCGGCGGCTGCGCCAGAAGGATGTCCCGGCCAAGCAGGTCTTCGAATCCACCATCATCTCCCTCTACAGCCCTCTTCGCGGAGCGGGGGTGACGACCTATGCGATCAACCTGGCGGCGTCGCTCCACAAGGAAACCGGCAAGCGTGTGATCCTGCTGGACATCAGCCAAACCGGGGACTCCGTTTGCCAGGCGCTGGGGGTGACCCAGTGCCCGATCCCGATGCGGCTGAAGGCCGTCGGGTTCGAGCAGGCCCGCGTGACCGCCGCCATCGTCCGGCATCCCGCGCTGGGATTCGACACCTTGAACATCGCCCACGACCCCAACGTCTCCTCCGACGTGACGCAGGTGACTCCCCTGCTCTCCTACCTGGCCAACCTGTACCACTTCGTGGTCGCCGACCTTCCCTGCGAGCTGGACCGCACGGTGTTCAAGGCGCTGGTGCAGGCGGATTTCATCCACCTGGTCTGCAACGGCAGCCGCACCCATCTGGGGGCGACCGCCAAGGTGATGGAGGAGCTCCAGCGGACGATCCAGCAGGCGGCCGCACGGGTCCGCGTGGTCGTCAACGAATCGGTCAAGGAGCTCCGCGACGAGGAGCGGGCCGAGATCCTGCAGCACCGGATCTACGCGACCCTTCCCCAGGTGGAGGCCGCGCCCGCGCCCGGCCATCCGATCGCCCTGGCGCATCCGGAATGGGAGTACGCCCGCGCCATCCGGCGCATCGGCCGGGAGATCGGCGGGGTTCTGGTGGGGCTGGTCCTCGGCTCGGGGGCGGCGATGGGGCTGGCCCACATCGGGGTCTTGAGGGTGATCGAACGGGAGAGGATCCCCATCGACGTGATCGCCGGCTCCTCCATCGGCGCCCTGATCGCATCCTTCTGGGCCGCGGGCCTCTCCTCGCACGACCTTGAGCGAATCGCCTCGGATTTCCATACCAAGGGCGCGCTGCTGAAGCTCGTGGATCCGCCCAGCTTCAAGTTCGGGATCCTCTCCGGCCGGCAGGTGAGCCGCATCCTCCACCGGCACCTCGGGGAGAGGACCTTCCGGGATCTCAAGCTGCCGGTCAAGGTGATGGCGTCCGACTACAGCCGGCGGGAGCTTGTGGTGTTGGACGAAGGCTCCGTGGCGCAGGCGGTCCGGGCCTCGGTCTCCATCCCGGCGATCTTCGTGCCGGTCCGGATGCGCGGGCGGTATCTGATCGACGGGGGTGTCTTGGCTCCCGTGCCGGTGGAGGTCTTGAACCAGATGGGCGTGCACAAGGTGATCGCCGTCAACACCCTGCCCAGCCCCGTGGACATCAACCGGCGGCACCAGGAGATCGCCGAGGAACGGGCGCGGCTTCGCCAGGAGGCCCGGACGCGCGGATGGTGGCCTATGCTCAAGTTCCAGATCCGGCAGGGATGGTGGGACTGGCTGGACACCAACATCTTCGACGTCATCATGCACACGATGCAGGCGATGGAGTACGTGCTCGCCGAGGCGGCCTGCGCCCAGGCGGACGTGGTGCTGCATCCCACCATCCCGCGCGTGAACTGGTGGGAGTTTTACAGCGTGGACGACCTCATCCGGCGAGGCGAGGAGGAGGCGGAAGCCCATCTGGATGAGATGAAGAAGCTGCTGTCCGAATAGGAGAGCTGGTCCATGGCCATCTATCGGGTCGGCGTCATCGGGGCGGGAACAATGGGGGCGGGGATCGCGCAGCTCATCTCCGCCAGCGGAACCCCGGTCGTCCTCAAGGAGGTGAGCGAGGAGTTCCTCCAGCGCGGGATGAGCACGATCCGCAAGGTCTACGAGGGGCGGGTCGCCAAGAAGCGGATGACCCCGGAGGAGATGGAACAGAAGCTCAAGCTCATCACCCCCACGACCTCCTATGATCCCCTGAAAGACACCGACCTGGTCATCGAAGCGGTCCCGGAGCTGATGAAGCTCAAGCTGGAGATCTTCCGCGCGCTGGACTCCGCCTGCCCGCCCGGCACCCTCCTCGCCAGCAACACCTCCGCCCTTTCCATCTCGGCGCTCGCCTCGGCCACCCGCCGGCCGGACAAGGTGATCGGGATGCACTTCTTCTACCCGGCGCATGTGATGAAGTTGGTGGAGGTGATTCCCGGGCTGGAGACGAGCGATGAGACGGTCGAGGCGGTGACCTCCCTGGCCGAATCCCTTCGGAAGCTCCCCGTCAAGGTCAAGGAATGCCCCGGCTTCCTGGTCAACCGCCTGCTCATGCCGTATCTCAACGAGGCGGTGCTGGCGCTGCAGGAGGGGACCGCCTCCATCGCCGAGATGGATGAGGCGATGCGCGGCCAGGGCTGGCCGATGGGACCCTTCACCCTGATCGACGCGCTGGGGCTGGACATCTGCGCGGAGGCGGGCAAGGTGCTCTGGGCCGGGTATGGGGAGAGGATGAAGCCGGCGGAGCTGTGGGTCCGGATGCTGGAGCTGAAGCGGCTCGGCCGGAAGAACGGCAAGGGATTCTACGATTACACCGGGGCGGGGCCGACTGATCCGGGCAAGCCGGACCCGGGCCTCGAGAAGGAGATCGAGAAACTCCGAAAGGCGGGGACCATCCGCCAGGAGGGGACTGTCCCCGAAAGGGGACTGTCCCCGATTTCGTCCCCCGGGCGCTTCGCGCCCGAACGGCTCATGACGCTCATA
>CAYFHV010000027.1:9480-14332 GCA_964343105.1 uncultured Planctomycetia bacterium
GAGAAGGAGATCGAGGCCCTGCGTGCGAAGCTGGGAAGGCCCCGCACGCGATTCAGCGCCGAACGGCTCATGACGCTCATCATCAATGAGGTGGTGCTGGCGCTGCAGGAGGGAATCTCCTCCGCCAGCGAGATCGAGATTGCGGTGATGGCGGGGCTCGGCTACCCGGCGTCCAAGGGCGGGCTCCTGCACGCCGCCGATGCGATGGGGATCGACGTCCTCGTGGAGGCGCTGGACCGAATGACCCAGGAGCTGGGGTTCCGGTTCCACCCGGCGCATCGGCTGCGCACGATGGTTCACGCCGGCCACCTGGGCGTCAAGACGAAGCGCGGCTTCTTCAACTACTAGGAGGATCTATGGCGGACTATCAGTATCTGGGGGCTTCGACGGAAGAGAAGGTCTGTGTGCTGACCATCAGCAACCCTCCGGCGAATCTCCTGTCGTCAGCGGTGCTCATGGAGCTGAACGATTTCCTGGAGCGGGTCGCTCAGGACGCCGGCGTCAAGGTCCTGATCCTGACCGGAGCGGGCAGCTTCTTCATCGTCGGCGCCGACATCAAGGAGATCTCGGGGCTCAGTGGCAAGGCCGTCGGAACGGAGGCCTCCTCCCTGGGGCAGATGGTGATCGGCAAGCTCGAGCGGCTTCCCATCCCCACCATCGCCGCCATCAACGGCCACTGCCTCGGAGGAGGCAATGAGCTCGTGATGGCCTGCACGATCCGGATCGCATCGGAGCGGGCCCGGTTCGGCCAGCCGGAGATCAACCTGGGGATCCTGCCCGGCTTCGGCGGGACCCAGCGGCTGCCGCGGCTGGTGGGGCTGTCCCGCGCGCTGGAGCTCATGCTGACCGGCGACATGATCAACGCCAAGGCGGCGGAGGCGATGGGCCTCATCAGCCGGGCGGTACCGGAGGAGGAGCTCCTGAAGCAGGCGATGGGCCTGGCCAAGAAGATCGCCGGGAAGAGCCGGCCGGCCGTGCAGCGGATCCTCCGCCTGGCGCGCGAGGGACTCGGGCTTCCGCTGGACCAGGGGCTCCGGCTCGAATCGGAGCTCTTCGGAGAGCTCTGCGAGACCCATGACATGCGGGAGGGGCTGGCCTCCTTCCTGGAGAAGCGCCAGCCGAAATTCGAGGACCGTTAGGTTGCGGGACTGGACCACCCTCCCGGAGATGCTGGCGGCGCAGGCCGCCCGGTATCAGGACCGCCCCGTCCTCTGGGCGAAGCGGGACGGCGCCTACTGCAGCATCTCGTGGAAGGAGCTCCGGAGCCAGGTGGAAGAGGCCGCCCTGGGGCTGTTGGATCTTGGGCTGGATCCGGGCGATCGGGCGGCCATCCTCTCGGAGAACCGGCCGGAATGGGCGATTGCGGATCTGGCGATCCTCTCGGCCGGCGGCGTCACCGTCCCCATCTACACGAGCCTGACCTCCTCGGAGATCGAGTACATCCTCCACCATTCGGGCTCCAGGATCCTGTTCGTTTCCTCGACGGAGCTCATGGGCAAGGTCCTCCCGTTCCAGGAGGCGCTGGGATTGAAGCTCATCCTCATGGATGCCCCCTTCCGGGTTTCCGGCCCGCGGGTCTGGTGGTTCGGGGAGCTCCTCGGCCTGGGCCGGACGTCGGCATCGCAGCGCCGCCAGGAGCTCGTCCGAAGGGCCGAGGGCCTTCGCCCGGAGGATCTGGCCTCGATCATCTACACCTCCGGCACCACCGGCCCGCCCAAGGGGGTCATGCTGACGCACGCGAACTTCCTGAGCAACTGCCAGGCGGTCGGCCAGATCCTGTCCCTCGGGGAATCAGACCGCACCCTCTCCTTCCTGCCCCTCTCCCACGTCTTCGAGCGGATGGCGGGCTACTACTTCGTCCTCTCCGTGGGGGGCCAGATCGCCTACGCCGAGAACCTGGAGAGCGTCCCCCGCAACCTTCTGGAGGTGCATCCCACCATCCTCACGGGGGTGCCCCGCTTCTACGAAAAGATGCATGAGCGGATCCAGGAGGTGGTTCGTTCCGCTCCCGCCCTGCGCAGGCGCATCTTCGCGTGGGCGCTCCGGGTCGGGCAGGAACGGGCGCAGCGCGAGCTCTCCGGCAGGCCGATTCCCCGGAATCTTGCGCTCCAGCATCGGATCGCGGATCGGCTGGTCTTCTCCAAGCTCCGCACGGGCCTGGGCGGTCAGCTCCGGTTCGGCGTCTCCGGCGGGGCCCCTCTGCCGAAATGGATCGGGGAGTTCTTCCACACGGCCGGCATCCTGATCCTGGAGGGCTATGGCCTCACGGAAACCTCTCCCGTCATCTCGGTCAACCGGCCGGATCGTTTCCGCTTCGGGACCGTGGGCCTGGCTGTCCCGGGTGTGGAGGTGCGCCTGGCCGACGACGGGGAGATCCTCACCCGCGGGCCGCACGTCATGCGCGGCTATTTTGAGAATCCCGCTGCGACGGCGGAGGCGATTGACCCGGAGGGGTGGTTCCACACCGGGGACGTCGGGACGTTGAGCCCCGAGGGCTTCCTCGCGATCACCGACCGGAAGAAGGATCTCCTCAAGACCTCCGGCGGGAAGATGATCGCCCCCCAGAATCTGGAGGCGATGCTCAAGTCCGATCCCTGGGTGGCCGACGCCGTGGTGGTCGGGGACCGCCGGAGGTTCGTGACGGCCCTCGTGGTCCCGAACCTCGAGAAGCTGGGCGCCTACGCCCGGAGGCACTCCATCTCCTCCGCCGGCCCGGAGGATCTCGTGGGTAAGCCGGAGATTGTCTCCGCCTTCTGGGAGCGCCTGCGCCGGGTCAACGAGAAACTCGCCTCCTTCGAGCAGATCAAGAAGGTCACACTCCTCGCCGAGCCGTTCACGATCGCCGGCGGGACGCTCACCCCGACCTTGAAGGTCAAGCGCCGCGTCATCGCCGAGCGGTACGCCGCCGAGATCGAGGCGATGTATCAGGAATAGCGCAGCGGCAGGGCTGTGCTAAAATGTTCGGCTATGGCCGGCGTTGCGGGTCTAACCACCCCGACGGAAAGCAGCCTCGTCTGCCCAGACGGAGTCCGGCTCTTTTATCGCTTCTGGCGAGCCGCCCAGCCGCGGGCCGTCTGTCTCATCGCCCATGGAATCGCTGAGCACAGCGGGCGATACCATCACCTGGCCCAGGCCCTCCTGGAGATCGGTTTTTCGGTATGGGCTCCGGACCACCGGGGACACGGCCGCTCCGAGGGACGCCGCGGGGACTGCGAGACGCTCGACCAGCTCGTGGAGGACCTCGGCCAGGTGGCGGAGCTCGCCCGGGCCGAGCACCCGCGCCTGCCCCAGGTCCTTGTCGGCCACAGCCTCGGGGGCTTGATCGCACTCGCCTACGCGGTCCGCCATCCTGAAACCCTTCGCGCCGTCGCCGCCTCCGCCCCGGCCCTGAAGCTCGCCCATCCGCTCCCTCCGCTCAAGGTCAAGGCGATCACCGCGCTGTCCCGTGTGGCTCCCCTGCTCGCCCTGAACAACGGCGTCAACCCCGCCACCCTCTCGCATGACGCCCGCGTGGTCGAGGCGTACCGGAACGACCCGCTCGTCCACCGGGTGATCACCGCCCGCTGCGCGGTGGCCCTCGACCGGGCCATGCAGGAATCTCCCCGCTGGGCCGGCCAGCTTAAAGTCCCCTGCCTCATCCTCCAGGGCGGTGCCGACGAGATCTGCGACGCGCAGGCCGTGGCCTCCTTCGCCCGCTCCGCGCCGGACGGGATCGTCACCTTCCGGCGGTACGAGGGGCTGTACCACGAGCTGTTCAACGAGCCGGAAAAGGGCCGGGTGATCGCAGATCTGTGCGAATGGTTCCGGCAGGTCCTGCGGCCGCAATGAGGCTCTGGCGCCGGCGCTCGGTTCTCGCGGTCCCCTCCCCGGCCGGGCTCTTCGCTGCGGCCGCGCTGCTTGCCGTGCCTGCATTGCTGGCTTCGTGCGCCACGATCTACAATCCGGCCACCGGGCGGACGGAGACGGTCCTCAACACGCCGACGGAGATCGCCCTCGGCAACATCGCGAAGGCGCAGATGGGGCTTTTCTCCCTCAAGATGGGCAAGCTGGATCCAGCCGAGTTCGACCGGGTGCAGAGGATCGGTCAGGCACTCGCCAAGGAGAGCGACCGGAAGGACGTGCCGTACCGGTTCGGCGTGATTCGGGACGAGGATCTGAACGCCTTCGCGCTGCCGGGAGGGACGATCTACGTCTATTCCGGTCTTCTGGAAAAGGCGACCGACGATGAGCTGGCCTCCGTGCTCGGCCATGAGATCGGCCACGTGGCCGCGCGGCATGCGGCCAAGCACCTCCAATCGGATCTGGGATTCATGCTCCTGCTCCAGATCGCCACGGCTGCCGGCGCGGATCCGCAGTCCGCGCAGGTGGGCGAGTCGCTCTACGACCTCTTCCGCCGGGGATACAGCCGGGCCGACGAGCTGCAGGCGGACCGGCTGGGCCTGCGGTACACGATGCGGGCCGGGTATAACCCGGATGGGATGCTGAGCTTCTTCGAGAAGCTCCTGGAGGAACAGGAGGAGAGCGCGCTGGACAAGTTGGAGGTCTGGAACAGGACTCACCCTCTGGCCAGCGACCGGATCACGGAGGCGAAGAAGGAGCTGGAGCGGCTGAGGGAGGGGGCCACCTTCTGCCCGGAGTGCGGGCGGAGCTATCCGCCGAAGAAAAGGTTCTGCGCGGCAGACGGCACCCCGCTGAAGAAAAAGAAGGTCCGGCCATGACTCGACCAATACAGGTGCCGGCGTGATCCGGTTCCTCGCCATTTGGGGGGTGTTTCTAGCAGCACTCATCCTGTTCGTGGTCTCCCGGGAGGAACGCCTCGCGACGCAGGGGAAGGTTCCCCTGGGCAGACTCC
>CAYFHV010000028.1:0-13909 GCA_964343105.1 uncultured Planctomycetia bacterium
TTGTTCATCACGTCGGCTCCGTTCTCAGCCGCATAGACCACGGCCCGCGCCAGGCCTGCATCGCTCCCGCTGCCGCCGTCATCCAGCCCCTTCACCGGCAGGATCGTGGCCTGTGGCGCAATGCCGATGATGCCGATCCGGTTGTTCCCGGTCGCGGCGATTGTACCGGCCACGTGCGTCCCGTGGCCGTGGCCGTCCATGGGGTCGTTGTCTCCAGGCCCGGCGGCCGTGAAATCCCAGCCGCGGATGTCATCCACAAAGCCGTTGCCATCGTCATCCACCCCGTTGCCCGGAATCTCCGCCGTGTTCAGCCGGATCCGATCGGCCAGGTCCGGGTGGTTGTAGTCCACCCCGGTGTCCACCACAGCCACCATCCCCCCGCACCCCTGGCTGCGAGGCCACGCCCGGTGCGCCTCCACCTTCTTGGCGCCCCAGAGATCCTCGTACGGCCGACCCTGGTCCTGCTGACCCCATGCCCCGGTGGACCACCGGCCGTCCTGGTCGGGGTCCACGTACGTGTCGTTGGGAAGTGTCTCCGGAAAGTCGTCTGTCTTGCGGATGTAGTTGGGCTGCGCGTACTCCACACCCGGATGCTTCTGATAAACCGCCATCACCTTCTGAAGGTCGGCCGATTCGTCCTCCAGCTCCAGCAGGTAGATCCCTTTCAGCACCGGGGGTTTTAAACCCTGCGGCGCCCTGGCCTGACGGCGCTCCAGCCGGGCTATCCCCTCCTCAAAGACCTTGATCTGGCCGGCAAGCTGGGCCTTTTCCCGATCCAGACGCTCCCGGTACTCCTTCGCCTCCGGAGAGTCGCCCTGAGCCCACCAGTACCAGCCGGTGTGCTCCTTCCCTGCCTCCAAAGAGGCCAAGCGCTTTCGTAGAGCAGCCAGCGTCTCCTGAGGAGAGGGATGCTCAGGGAAAAGTTCCTCAACCCCCTTGACCTTGAACCTCCGGTTGAGGGCCTCGAGCGAAGCCAGCTCCTGGCCCTCCTTCAACTTCACAATGAGCTGGCCGGGCACGTACTGGGGCTGATTCTTGAGCAGGGTCTCCGCTTCCGGGCCGATGGAGGGTGGGATCTGAACGACCTTTCCGCCAGCAGGCGGATCTCCGGCTGAGCTGCCCACCGGCCCGAAACAGATGATGAGAACAACGGCAATCGCTATACGCGGCAAGCGGAGAAAATCTTTGTAAAATGCTCTTGGAATGAAGCAAAAGAAAAGCGATCCGAGGTCCCTTCTCAAGCAGGCCAGCCAGTTCCAGGAATCTTCTGTGGATCGCTTGGACATATGGTCACTCTTTGCCTACTCTAAGTTTACACGATTGCCAAGGGTGGCGTGGGTGGAAATCACTCTCGGGCGGCCTCCGCCTGGACGTACCGGATCGGGATACGAAACTGCCGCGGCTCCTCCCCCAACGCGACAGGAAAAGGAGGGAATGGAGCAACCGCCCGCACGGCACGGATCGCGAAGTCCGCCAGCCGCCGGCTGTCCGCCTGGATCACGCTGGGCTTGCCCTTTAGCTGCCCGTCAGGCCTCAGGGTGAAGGCCACGACCACGGTTCCCTCCTCTGCGCCGGCCGGCTGGGTCCGGGCGACCGCCTGAATCATCTCCATGAGCCAGCCGTAGTAGCCGGCGCCGTCCACCGGCTGGACCGCGGACCCCGGCAGAGCGGGAGGAATCCCGCGGCGGCCGGTCACGATGTGCGGAGTCAGGAAGATGACGAGCTCGGTCCGCTTCACGGTGTCCTTGGTGGACCGGAAGGGGAGCCCCAGCAGAGGGATGTCCCCCAGGACCGGGATCCTCTGGTGGTCCTGGATATCCTCATCCTTGATGAGGCCGCCCAGGATCACGGTTCCACCGTCCTCGACCATCAGGACCGTCTCGCTCTCCGAGGTCTCCACGATCGGGATTTCGTTCTTCTCGGCGGTGGTGAGCGTTCCGGTCCTGGAGCTCACCTCGGGACGGACCTTCATCTGAACGAACCCGTCCCGGGCGATGGTGGGGGTGACGTACAGCTTGACCCCGACATCGATGAAGTTGACCGTCTCGGCGGTCACCGCCGTTCCGGTCCCGGTCTGTGAAACCTGCTTGGTGATGTACGGCTCCTTGGACCCTACGAGGATCTTCGCCTCCTGGTTGTTGACGACGGTCAGGCGCGGTTCCGACAGCACCCGGGTGTCTCCAAACGTCCGCAGGGCCTCCACCGCAACCTTCGCGTCCCCCGCCTGGGTCTTGGAAGCGTCCAGGTTGCTGAAGGCGATCTTCCCTCCGGCGGTGAGGCTCAGGGCATTGGGGCCCTTGATGTTGAACTGCTTGCTGAAGAAATACTGCCAGTCCACCCCCAGCTGGAACTTGTCCGAGAGGGTGATCTGCACGATCTTCGCATCGATGAAGACCTCCAGCGGCCGCTCGTCGAAGGCCCGCACCATCCGCTCGATCTCCGCCATGCGCGCGGGCGTGTCGGTGACCGCCACCTGATTGGTCCGCTCATCCACCGACACCTTGCCAACCCCCTTGGTCACCGCCTCTAGAAGGAGCGGCCCCAGGTTCTTGACGGGGGAGTAGTTCAAGCTGAAGACCTTCGTCTCCAGCGGCTGGTCCATCTGGCGGATCAGCTCCTCCATCTGAGCGATCAACGCCGGGGTGTCCAGGAGGATCAGGGTGTTGGTGCTCTCGTCGGCCACGACCCGACCGATGTTGGATTTGACCTGCGCGAACGCCCTGGCCAGCTCCGCCGCCTTGGCGTAGCGGGGGGTGACCGACTTGAGGATCCGCCGGTCCTGGTAGGGCTGTCCGTAGAGGAGCTCGTACTCCCGCTGGGGCATGACGCTGAGGATCTGCCCCCGGCGTTCGTAGGCCAGCTCGTTCGCCGCGAGAACCACCTCAAACGCTTCCCATGGATCCACGTCCCGGAGGAAGAGGGTCGTCTTGCCGGTCACGTTGCGGCCGGCAACCACGTTGAAGCCGGACTGCTCCGCAAGGACCTTCAGGACCTGGATGACGTCAATCCCTTCGAACTGGAGGGTCACCTTCTTCAGGGCGCTCTCCCCCTGAGCGGGCGGCCGGGGCTCCTCCGCGCCGGCGGCGGAGGATCCACTGCAGGCGAGGATCGCCAAGATCAACGATCCGGCAAGAAGCGCGGGGCCAGCCGGATTTCTAAGAGCGGCTCTCGAGTCGGCTCTAAAGCCGCAGCTCATAGGCGCCTGCCTCGCTCTCCACAGTCACCGCCCGCTCCCGAATCTCCTTGATCCGCAGATCCATCAGCTTCTCGCCCTCCGAAACCCAGACTCCTCCTGAGCCGTCCTCCTTCTCCAGATACGCCCGCTTCGTCTCCCCCATGAAGACGGCCTTGAGCTTCCACTGCACCTCTTCCACCGCTATCGCGGCCGCAACGGCCTTTTTCCGAACCGGCTCGGGCGCCTCGAAAAGGCCGGAAGGCAGCGAGAGGGCGGGAACCTCAGGCAGGGGCTGGCGCAGATCCTCAAGAGATGGGGTCAGCGGATCCAGCGGCCTTCGCCAGCGCTGGACCCACTGCACCAGATCGAGCGCGGCCGCCAGGAAGAGGATCGGCAGGAGCCAGAGGAGCAGCCGGTTGAGCGAGAAGAGCTGCCGGCTGCGGCGATCCATCCTGCTCAGGGACTGGATGGCGGTCTCCACGTCCTAGGGTCCTCTCCAGCGGAGGCGCAGCACACCCAGAACCTGTCCGCCCTCCAGGGGGCTGAGCTGCAGCCCCTCGAGCTCAATCCCCGGGATCGCCTCCGGAAGCCTCCGGAGCAGATGGCTCAGCTGATCCAATTTCCCGGCGACCTTCGCATCCAGAAGAAACGGGGCGGCCTTCCCCGCAGCCGCCGGCGCCCGGGCGGGACGAAACTCCCTGACCTCCAAGCCGGCCTCGCCCGCCGCGGCCTGGAACTTGACCAGCCCCTCCCATCCCAGCTCCTCCCCCGAGAGACGCCCGAGGGAACCCCAGACCCGGTCGCGCAAAGCGCTCACTTCCTCCTCTACCGCCAGCCAGCCGTGAAACCGGCGGAGCCGCTCGCGGGTTCCCTCCAGCTCCTCGACCGACTTGCCCCAGGCCCTGACCGCCCGCTCGCCCACCGCGACACTGGCGATCCCCAACAGGAAGCAGCCAACCATGAGAAGCGTCTTCTGAGCCGATCTCTCCAGCTTCATGGCCCACCCTGCCCTTTCGGCTTCGGCTTCAGGACGAGTTCAAACTCCACCTTGCCGCCCGGCTGCGCCTTGGCCGAGCGTAAGCTGACCTCCTGCCAGAGCGGCTCCTGGCGCAGCGCCACGGCGTACCGGGTCACGGCCTTCAGATCGGGGGCCGTGCCGCGGACGACAAAGGCGCGGCCCGCCTCGAATCCGAGGAACTGAAGCGTCATCCCGGCCTCCAGCCGCTGCGTGCAGGAGGCGAGACAGACCATTTGATTCGCAAACTCCGCCCGCGCCGCAGCCACCCATCGAACGGAGGAGGCCATCTGCTGGATGCGGTCCACGCCGGGCTTGAGAAGGGCCGCTTCCTTTTCTCCCTGCCGCAGGAACCACCACGTCGTGCCGCTGCGGGCGAGCACCCAACCGGCCACCAGGCCCGACGCGAGGAGCAGGAGCGCGGCGGTGCGCCGCAGCTCGCCGCGCACAATCGCCTGAGCCCGGCGGGCCCGGTTCTCCTCGGGCAGCAAATCCAACTGAAGCAATTGCGGCTGGCAGGCGGCTCCGAGCAGCTCGGAGAAGGAGACCTCGGCGGCCAGCTCCTGCGCGGTCGTGGCGAGGGACTCGCCGAAGGGAGACCGTTCCAGCGGATCCAGCAGAGAAACGGACAGCCCCAGTTCCGCCTCCAGCCATCCGGTGAGGTCCGGCCCGAGCCCTTCCCAGGAACCGCTCAAGGTGACTCGCTGAACCGGAGGACCGGCCTGTTCCCGGGAGTAGGCCTGCAGGGTTTCCCTGAGAAGATCCTCCAAACTTTCGCGGTCCATCCAGACGCCCGGCGCCTGCCGCATGTAGACGAGCGAGCCCTGAATCAACACCCCCAGCTCCAGGCCCTCGCCGGTCCGCTCCGCAACCAGCCAAACCTCGGGAATGGACTCGCCGGGCGTCGGCCAGCAGGCGCGGTGCCAGGAACCGATCGCCTCGCTGGTAGCGGCGATCCCCGACAGCTCCACCCCGGCCACCCGGCAGATTCGCAGCAGCCGGTCAATCACCGGCCGGTGCGCCGCCGCAGCCAGCACGCGCGTCGCCTCCCCGGCCGGGCCCAGGACCTTGACCGCTATCACGCATTCCTGAGCCGGAAACGGCAGGAGCCCCTCCAGCTGATAGCGGGCCATCGCGCGCAGCTCCGCCGGATCCTCGGAGGGGAGCGTCAGATATCGGGTCAGAACCTCCCCGGTGGGCACGAGCGCGAAGAGCTCCTTCACGGTGACCGGCAGGGCCTTGAGAAGCTCTCGCAGCTCGTCGGCCACTCTGGGCTCCGGCAGGCCCTCGATCCGGCGGGCCTTCATCGCCAGGAGGGACGGCCGGCCTGCGCGCCCCTTCCCCGCCTCCGCCGTCCGGCCGGCCTGAAGCAGCTTGACCCAAGGCCCCTGGAAGCTCACGGCGGTGAAGAGATCGGCGACGCGGCTAACTTTCATTCCACCCCCGGATGGTTCCGGACCGTTCCAAGACCGCGGCCACTTCCTTTCGAATCCCGTGCCGGGCAGATTCCCCATGGGCCTCGACGCGGAACAGGGAGCTTCCCACACCCAGCATCGGAGGGCTCTGCTCGGCCAGCAGGGCGAAGGTGGCGCGGTCCTCCGGCGAGAGGGCGAAGCCGGCCCCGAAGAATCCGCGCAGAGCGGTTTCCACCGCCTCAGCCGTGGGCTGCAGGAAGGTCCCATCGTCTTCACTCCCCAACAGGCCGTCCGCGCCTGTCCGGAACTGTTCGATCTGCTGGCCGAGCCCCGGAGAGAAGCCCAGGGCCGTAAGAACCGGCTGGGGAGCGGTATTCAGATTCACAGGGCCGACGCCGTGGACCGTCGCCAGAGGGAGGAATGCTTCAAGGGAATCCAGGTTGAATCCGGGCAAGGTGCGCAGCTCCTCCAGATGGACAAGGAAAGTCCCCTCGGCCCGGCGCCGCTCCAGCTCCTCCGCCGCCGCGGCGGAGAATCCGGGAAGCCGGCTCAAAACAGAAACCGGCGCTGCGTTCACCGGAATGCGGGACTGTTCGTCGGAAGCGGTCCATCGGAAGGTGCCCGCTCCCCACGGAATCGGCTCGCCCGGGAAATGGGCCCACGGCTCCTTAACGGAATCGAAGGAAGGGTCGTCGGAGGAAAGCCGGGAGGCCAGGGCCTGGATCCCTGCGAAGGCCAGATGCCGGGCCTGGCGAGCCTCGGCCGTGCGCTCGGCCCAGCGGAGCTGGAGAGAAACACGCATCGCCTGGAGAACGACGACACCGGTGAGGGTGGCCGTCGCCCAGACCGTCAGCAGGAGAACCGCACCCCGCTGGCTATGAGGACGCAGGCGGACTCGCCAGCACCCCATGTGGGATCCAAAACTCGCGCGTCACCGAGTGAATCCCTCCTTTGGGATCGTCCACCCGAACCATCACCCGAATCAGTCGGGGGACCCGGGTCGGCTGACCGGAGCCGCTCCACGATCCCACCCACTGGAGCGTTCTCTGGCCCCCCGCTTCTTCGAGGGCGCCGTACTCCACGGAAAAGCCGACCAGACCATGCAGGACGGTCTTGCGCTGCGGGATCTCGCCCGCCTCCTCCGGGAAAGAGGTCCGCTCCCGGATCAGCGTCTGACCGCCGGCGCCGCCGGCCAGTTGATAGCTGACCCACTCAAGGTCCGTGGCGTCCTCCGCGCGGGCGAAGCCGAGCGCGCTCGCCGTCCCGTCGAAAGGCCTGGACGCAAGGGAGAGGGAATTCCGCAGATCCTCCCCCAAGCCCTCCAAGCCCTTCTCGACCTCAAAGAGCTGCTGGAGCCGGCCGTCGCCCCTCTGCCAGGCGGTCAATCCTCGGCCGAGAAACATGACCACCGCCGACGAAACCAGGGCGACCATGCCGGCCGCCAGAAGTAATTCTAGCAGAGTGAAACCGGAAAGACAAACGGATCGCCTCATTCGCCGGCAGGACTCTCCTGCACCGGGGCAAACGCCGTGGTGATCTCCGTCTTGCCGGCCTGGCCTCCCGCCGACCAGGTCACCTGCGCAACCGCCTCATCGAGGGCGACATCCTTGACCGGCTCCGGGCTCAACATCACGCGGCGCAGCTCAAGCTGGCCACTCTGCCCTTCCCTCGGGGCAGGCTCGGGCAGCTCCACCCCTCCCTGCCGACGGAACGATTCCCGGGTGAGAAGTTCCTCGGACAGATTGTTTGCCAGAGCGGACTCACGCAACCGATCCATGACGGCCAGATGCCGGCCCAAGCCGCCGCCGACCAGGGTGAGGGTAACGAGGAGGAGCGCTGTGGCGGTCAGAACCTCAATCAGGGTGAAGCCGGCGGGGCGCTTCACGCCCCTGTCTTCGCCCAGTTCCCGATGTCGTCGCTTGTGCCCTCGGCGCCGTCGGGTCCGACTGAGAAAAGATCGTAATCCAGCGGATTCTTGGTCCCGGGGAAAACGTAGCGGTAGGCACGCCCCCAAGGATCGATCGGACCCTGCTTCAGATACGGCCCCCGCCAGTTGGTGGCGTTCGCCGGCTGGGAACGCAGGCCCGCCAGCCCCTCCTCGTTCGTCGGGTAGCGGCCGATGTCCAGCTCGAACAGGTCCAGCGCCAGCGCGATGTTGGCCTGGACATCCGCCTCTGCCCGCGCGCGGCGCGCCTGCTCCGTGCGCCCCGCCAGGCGAGGCACCACCATGGCCACCAGTATCCCGAGGATGGTGACCACGATGAGAAGCTCGACCAGCGTGAAGCCGCGCCGGTAGCTCATCCGACCGCGAAGTTGATCTGAAAGATGGGCAGCAGCATCGAGAAAACAATTGTACCAACAATCAGGCCCACCACAAGGATCAGAACCGGCTCGATCAGGGTGCTTAAGAGCCGGACCCCCCGGTCCACCTCCTGACGGTACCGATCCCCCGCCTGGCGGAAGGAGCGGGCCAGATCGCCCTGGGCCTCCCCCATCGCCACCAGCGTCAGGAGAAACGCCTCTCTCAACCCGGTCCGACGAAGGCTGGAGGAAAGGGGGATTCCCTCCATCACATCCCGGTAGGCCTGCTGAATCTGTGCCTGAAGGCCGGGCCGGCCGATTGTGCCGGCGACGAGCCGGAGGGATTCCGGCAGCGGCAATCCGTGCTCGAGGAGCAGCCCCAGCGTGGCGGAAAGGCGGGCGATCTCCGCCTGAAGGAGCAGCCGGCCAAACCAGGGCAGCCGGGTCAGCACGTTGCCCAGCCCCTGCAGGATCATCCTTCCCTTCCCTTTCCGACGGATCCACCAGCCCCCCGCCGCCGCGAGGATCGCGACGGAAAGAAGCAGCCAGATGAACAGCCGGCCCGACTGGATCAGCCACTGCGTCATCCAAGGAATCGCCTGGCCTGTCTCCGTGAAGAGGAGGGACAGCTTGGGTACCACCACCCAGAGAAGCACCGCCACCGTTCCCAGCCCAACGAGGAGAACGAACAGGGGGTAGACCATCGCCGATCGGACCTTGGAGATGAGCTCCTCCTCTGATTCCGCTTGGCCCGCGATCCCCCCCAGCACCTGCTCCAGGGCGCCGCTCACCTCACCGGCCTGAACAAGAGACACCACCACGGGAGGAAATCCTCCGAGCCGGTTCATCCCCTCGGCCAGGGCCATGCCGGACACCACCGCCTCCTCCAGGAATTTCGCCGCCGTCCCAACGGGCCTGCCCTTCTCCTGCTCCGCCACCAGGCGCATCGCCTGGGTGAGCGACAGCCCCGCGCCCAATCCCTGCCCGACGGTCCTGGCCCAGAGGGCGAGCTCCAATGGATTCAGGGGACGGCTCCGCTGCGCTGCACCCCGAGTCGCCGGACCGGCTTCGAGCGGGACCACCTCCAGAGGGTAGAGCCCGGACTGCTTCAGATACGCCACGGCGGCGGACAGGTCGGAGGCCTCGACCACACCCGAGGCCTCGCTGCGGAGTCCCTGCTTGGCGCGGTAGGAAAACTGCACGAAGATTCCTGTTTAAGCCTCCTCCATCTCCGTGACCCGCATGACCTCTTCCTGGGTGGTCAGGCCCTGGCGGACCTTCTCCATCCCGTCCCCCCGGAGCGTCCGCATCCCCTTCGTGCGGGCCAGCTTCATGATCTCTCCGGAGGAGGCCCGCCGGAGGATGAGGGAACGCAGGTCATCGTCCAGGATGAGGAACTCAAAGATCGCGGTCCGGCCCCGGTACCCGGTCTGCCGGCAGGGCCTGCAGCCGCTGCCCCGGCACTGCGGGCAGATCAGCCGCACCAGCCGCTGGGCGATCGCGCACTCCAGGGAGGAGGCAACCAGGTACGGCTCGATCCCCATGTCGAGCAGGCGGGTGATGCAGCCGGCGGCGTTGTTGGTGTGCAAGGTCGAGAAGACCAGGTGGCCCGTCAGGGCCGTCCGGATCGCCGTCTCGGCCGTCTCGAAATCGCGCACCTCCCCCACCATGATGACATCCGGATCGTGCCGGAGGATGGAGCGCAGGGCGTTGGCGAAGGTGAAGTCGATCTTGGGATGCACCTGCATTTGTGAGACCCCCGGCATGATGTACTCGATCGGGTCCTCGATGGTGATGATCTTGCGCTTCCGGTCGTTGATCCGGGAGAGGCACGCGTAAAGGGTCGTCGTCTTGCCCGCCCCCGTCGGACCGCTCACGAAGATGATCCCGTGCGGCTTGGCCAGCATCCGCTCAAGAATCTCCAGGTGGTCCGGCATGAGGCCGAGCTGCTCGAGCCCCACGAAGATGTTGGTGGAGAGGAGCCGGATCATCACCGACTCGCCGTACGGGGTCGGCAGGACGGAGATCCGCAAGTCCAGGTCCCGCCCTCCCACCCGCACCTTCGCCCGCCCGTCCTGCGGCAGGCGGTGCTCTGCCACATTGAGGTTGGCCATCACCTTGATCCGGGAGACGATGGTGGGATGGAACCGCCGGATCTCCGGGGGCACGGGGATGTCGTAGAGAACCCCGTCAATCCGGTAGCGGATCATGAGCTGCTTCTCGTACGGCTCCAGATGGATGTCCGTGGAGCGGTCCCGGACCGCCTCCAGCATGAGCTGATTGACGAACTTGATGGTGGAGGCCTCCCCACCGATCTTGTCCAGGTCGGCCACCGCCTCGCTGAACTCCGGCGTCTCCGGAAGGCTCGACGTCGCCACCATCGCCTCGACCATCTCCGCCCCGACGCCGTAATGCTGACGGATCGCCTCCGACAGCTCCTGGAAGCCGACCAGCACCGGCTCCACCCGCACGCGGGCGAGCATCTGCAGCTCGTCCAGAACCTTCGTGTCCAGGGGGTCCGCCATGGCGAGAAGGACCACCTCACCCCGCCGCTCCACGGGGAGCACCTGGTATCGGCACGCGAGCCGGGCCGGGATCTGCTGCAGGAGCGCCGGATCCACAGGATGCTTCTTGAGGGAGAAGTAGCTGATCCCGAGCTGGCGCGCCAGGACCGGAAGGAGCCTCTCCTCCGGGGCGACCCCCATCCGGGCCAGCGCAGCGCAGAGGGGCTCCCCCTTGCCGCCCTTCTGTTCAGTAAGGGCCGCCTCGAGCTGCTCCGGTGTGATCACGCCAGCCTCGATGAGAAGCTGGCCGATCTGCGCGTTGTGTCGTTTTTGGGCCATGCGGGCTCCGCGATCCCTAACTAAAAGTGTGGCTGTTCTGTGCACACCTTGTCAAGGGACAAGAACCACCTGAGAGGAAACGAGCGGGCCCGGGTACTACAGGGATTCGAGGAACTTGTAGCCGACGTTGCGGACGGTGTCGATGAGGGTGGCGTGCTTGGGGCCCAGCTTGGCCCGCAGGCGCCGGACGTGCACGTCCACCGTCCTGCTGCCGCCGATGAAGTCGTGGCCCCAGACCTGGTTGAGGAGCTGATCGCGGCTGAAGACCCTGCCCGGGTGAGTCGCCAGGAACTTGAAGAGCTCAAACTCCTTGTAGGTAAGCTCCAGCGGCTCCCCGTCGAGCGCCACCTCGTACCGGTCCACGTTGAGCTCGAGGGCGCCGATCCGGATTCCCCCGCCGGGAGCCAGATGGTTCAGGCGGCCCAGGACAAACCGGATCCTCGCCTCCAGCATCTCGGGGCTCACCGGGGCGACGAGGAAATCCTGCAGCCCGTCCAGCCCGCGCAGCTCACCCATCTGGCTTTCCTTCACCAGAACCATCCAGGGCAGCTGCCGGCCGAAGGAGAGCTGCCGGACCTTCTCCACCGATTCCAGGAGCCGTGCGGCTCCGGTGGCATCCACCAGCCCGAGGAGGAACCTCCCCTTGGCCTCCTCCTCCTCGAGCCGCTCGAGCTCGTCCGCTTCCACCGCCACCACCTGAAAACCCCTCTTCAAAAGGTGGCTGCGGTACCGCCGAAGCTCCGCCCCCTGGGTTCCGACCAGAAGGATCGCGTCCATGCTACGGCTCCTCCCGGTAGGCGTGCGTGATCGGCATCCGGCGGTCCTTGCCGAAAGCGAGCGGGGTGATCTTGATCCCCACTGGCGCCTGCCTGCGCTTGTATTCGTTGGCGTCAATCATCCGCTGCACCCGGCGCACCAGGGTTCCGGAGGCCTTCAGGCGCCGGCGGATCTCGGGAATGGGCCGGCGCTCCTCCACGTAGGCGCGGATCACCGCGTCCAGGATGCCGTACGGAGGCAGGGTATCCTGGTCCCTCTGGTTGGGCTTGAGCTCCGCCGTCGGGGCGCGCCGGATCACCGAATCCGGGATCACCTTCTTGCGGAAGAGCCGGTTCGCGGTCCGGGCCAGGCGATACACCCATGTCTTGGGAACATCCTTGATCACGGCGAATCCGCCCACCATGTCTCCGTACAGGGTGCAGTAGCCGGTGGAGAGCTCCGATTTGTTCCCCGTGGCCAGCACCAGCCAATGGAATTTGTTGGAGAGCGCCATGAGGATCGTCCCGCGGATCCTCGCCTGCAGGTTCTCCTCCGTGGTGTCCGGGCGGGTGCGGCCAATCGTCTCCTGCAGGGACGCGAGCGCCGCCTGGAACATCCGCTCGATCGGAATCTCCATGAAGCGGACCCCGAGCGTCCGCGCGGCCCGCCGGGCATCCTGCCGGGTCCCGGAAGAGGAGTAGCGGGAAGGCATGGAGACCGCCGTGACAGAACGCTCACCCAGCGCAGTGACGGCAATCGCCGCCGTCAGGTTCGAATCGATGCCCCCGCTCATCCCGACCACAACATGGGAGAATCCATTCTTTCTCACGTAGTCCCGAAGGCCCAGCACGAGGGCCTCAAAGATTTCCCGGTCTGCCGGCAGCGGCCGAGTGGAAACGGTCCCCTTCCCTGTCCGCCGCGCCGGCTTCCACGGAATCCGTACGACCGGAACCCTCCCGCCGCCCGCCCGGGATCTCCTGCCGAGTGCCGCCGCGGGAAGCCCCCGTGGCGCAACCGGCAGATCCACCAGGAAGAGGCCTTCCTTAAACTGGGGCGCGCGGAACCGGACCCGGCCCTGCGGATCCAACACGAGGCTGGCCCCGTCAAAGACGAGCTCATCCTGGCCGCCCACCAGGTTCGCGTAGCAGATCCAGGCCCGGTACCGGCGCGCCCGCCCGGAGAGCAGCCGCTCCCGCTCCTTGAGTTTGCCCGCATGATAAGGAGAGGCGGAGATGTTCACAAGGAGCTGCGACCCGCCATCGGCCTCGTCCCGGCAGGGACCCTCCTCCACCCAGATGTCCTCGCAGATCGAGACTCCCATAAGAAGATCGCCCGCCCTCCCGGTACGACGTACCAAAGGGCCTTGAGGTACGTCGTACCGCTTTTGGAATTCCAGGACCAGCGGCTGCTCGCCCGGGGCAAAGTACCTCTTCTCGTCAAAGACCCCGTAGTTGGGCAGCGCCATCTTCCGGTACCGGCCCGCCCACCGGCCGTTGTGAAGGATCGCCGCCGCGTTGTAAAGCCGCCCCGCGCCGTCCCGGTCGGCAAAGCCGGCCACCGCGGTGATCCCCCGTGTCCGCCGGGCCAGCCGCTCTGCGGCCGCGAGGCTGTCTCGCACGAAGGAGCGCTTGAACAACAGATCCTCCGGCGGATAACCGGTGACCGCCATCTCCGGAAAGATCACCAGATCCGCTCCGGAGCGGCGGGCCCGATCGGTCCACTCCCCCATCCGGCGGACGTTTTCCTCGAGGGCCCCCACGGTCACGTTGATCTGGCCGATCGCCACCCGGATCTTCATCCCATTCCTCTGGAATGGGGGGCGTGTTGGGGCGTGCGGACGAAACGGGACTGCCCCCCATGGGAAATTCCCCCCAACGAGACCGCTTGCTCTTGCCGGATTGGGGAGCCCTGAGGGGAAAACCGTCGCAGGGTTTTCCCCTCAGAGAGCGATGGGACGACAAGCCCGTCCGGGAACTCCCACAAAGCCGGGAGGCACACCACCTCAGCTGGTCCGCGCTCGCGTCGGCTCATCGCTCCGGCCTTCTGTCAGACGGCGACAATGCTGATGCCGGCCGCGTCCGCCTCCGCCACCATCTGCGGAAGATCAAAGAGCAGGCACCGGCCCGCCTCCACCCCCAGGCACCGGGCGCCCGCCTCCTTCATGGCGCGGAGCGTCTCCACCCCCAGCACCGGGATGTCGAAGCGCATGTCGTGGCCCGGCTCACAGGCCTTGACCACCACGCATCCCGCACCCGCCACCTGCCCGGCCCTGCGCACCGCGGCATCCGTCCCCTCCATCGCCTCCACCGCCACCACCGCCTTGCGGCGGAGGACCAGCGTCTGGCCTATGCCGAGCTGCGCCAGCTGCCTCGCCAGGGCGAGGCCGGCCTCCACGTCCGCCCGC
>CAYFHV010000029.1:0-13814 GCA_964343105.1 uncultured Planctomycetia bacterium
GTGAGGATGATGCGGGAAACCTCCTGCCGCTTCAGGGCATTGACCGCCATCGCCACAGCCAAATACGACTTGCCGGTGCCGGCAATTCCGATGGCGAAGACGATGTCGTAGCGGCGGATCGCATCCACGTAGGCCTTCTGGCCTGCGGTCTTGGGGGTGATGTACTGCCGCTTGGAGAGGACCTCAATCCGGTCTCCGTAGATGGGGCTCAGGTCAAGCTGGGCGTCCCGCTCGACGGCCCGGATCGCGTAGACGACCTCGTGCCGCCGGATGTACTGGCCGGAGCGGATCAGGGACAGGAGCTGATCCAGCAGCCGGCCCACCTTGCCGACCGCATCCTCCGGGCCCGAAACGGTCAGCTCCTGACCGCGGGAGATCGTCTTGACGCCGAACTCGGCCTCGATGAGCCGGAGGTGCTCATCGTGGAGGCCGAACAGGACGCCGGCCTCCTGATCGGAGAGGATGTGGAAGCTCCGCTCCATCTTCAAGGCAGATTCACTTGAACGATTCTTCTTCGGCGGGAGCCCGCGAGGGCTCCTCCTCCAGCGAAGGGATCGTCAGCGTCTGCCCCGGATACACGCGGTTGGGATTCCGAAGAACCTCCCGATTGGCCTCGTAGATTCGCTTCCACCTGCGGGTGGTCCCGTAGAATTTCTGGGAGATCTTCTCCAGCGTGTCTCCCTTCTCCACGGTGTACGTGGCCAGCGGCTGGCTGGGGAGGGCGGGCAGGACCGACTCCTCGGGCTCCTCCACCACGGCGGGCGGCTGCCAGGCCCGCGTATCCGGCCGGGCGGCCTCCTCTAAGTTTTCATCCAGGAATGTCCCGCGAAGCGGGGTTTCCTCCTCCCAGGCAGGGAGATCCGGCGATGCCGCGGGCGCCTTGGCCTCCGGCTTGGCCCGCTTCTTCCAGGGATGCAGCTCGTCCCACGTCGGCATCTCGACGTCGGTCTGGAGCATCCGGCGCGTCGTCTTGCGCTGCACCGGGGCCGGCCCGGAACCGGCCAGATAGCCGCGGTTGCCCTCCAGCTCCTGATCCACGCGCGGCTTCTCCACGACCTGTGTGGTGATGCGCGCACAGCCCGTAAGGAAGAAACCGACGAGCAGGGTCATTCCGATCTTCTTGAGGGTCCTCATGGTTGTCTCCTTAAATTCGGTACCCGGTACCGGGTACTGGTCACACGCCTTACTTCCTCACAACGATTCCCAACTCCTTCAGCTGCGCCGGCGACACCTCGGAAGGGGCTCCCACCATCGGATCCACCCCCTTCTGGGTCTTCGGGAAGGCGATCACCTCCCGGATCGAGGCGGCACCCGCGAGCAGGGCGACCAGGCGATCAATCCCCGGCGCGATCCCTGCATGGGGCGGAGCGCCGAACCGAAACGCCCCGAGGAGAAACCCAAAGCGCCGCTCCACCTCCTCGGGGGGGATCCCCAGCACCCGGAAGATCGCCTCCTGGACCTCGCGTCGGTGGATCCGGACCGAGCCGGAGCCGATCTCCTGGCCGTTGACCACCAGGTCGTAGGAGCGGGCCCGTACCTTGCCCGGCTCCTTCTCCAGAAGCGGAAGGTCCTCCTCGAACGCAGCGGTGAAGGGGTGGTGCTCCGATTCCCAGCGCTTCTCCTCTTCATTGTACTGGAAGAGCGGGAAATCGGTCACCCAAACGAATGAGAACCGACCGGCGGGGACGATATCCAGCTTCTCCGCCAGATGGCTCCGTAGGCCCCCCATCACGCGCAGGGCCGTGCGCCGTGCATCCGCCTCCAGAAGCACCAGGTCCCCCGGCCTCGCCCCGCACTGCTCGACCACCTGCCGCAGCCCCGGTTCCCCGATGTGCCGAGCCATCGGGCAGGAGAGCTCCCTCTCCAACACGCGGATCGTCACGAGACCCTGCGCCCCCAGTGCGTGCGCCACGTCGGTCAGGGCATCCGAGGCCTTGCCGCTCAAGACCGCCCCTCCCGTCGCCACCAGCGCCTTCACAACCCCGCCCTTCCCCACCACCTGCCGGAACCGCTCGAACGGGGTCTCTCTGAAGATCGGGGAGACCTCCGCCAGCTCCATCCCGAAGCGCAGGTCCGGCTTGTCGGTTCCAAACCGGTCCAGGCAGTCGGCGTATTTGAGCCGGGGAAACGGAACCGGCAGGGTCTGGTTCAGGATCTCCTTCCAGACCGCGGCGAAGACCCGCTCGGTGATCGCGAAGATCTCCTCCTCATCCACAAAGGACATCTCCAGGTCGAGCTGTGTGAACTCCGGCTGGCGGTCGGCGCGAAGATCCTCGTCCCGGAAGCAGCGGGCGATCTGATAGTAGCGGTCCAGGCCGGCCACCATGAGCAGCTGCTTGAAGAGCTGAGGCGACTGCGGAAGCGCGTAGAACTGGCCTGGGTTCAGTCGGCTGGGAACCAGGTAGTCCCGCGCCCCCTCCGGGGTCGACTTGGTCAGGACCGGCGTCTCCACCTCGACAAACCCCGCCCCCTCCAGAACCCGCCGGATCACCTGGAGGGTCCGGTGCCGCAGGAGGAGCGCTCCCCGCGCGGCCTGCCGCCGCAGATCGAGGAACCGGTACGTGTAGCGCAGCTCCTCCGAGATCTCCCCCTCCTCGGCGATCTCGAAGGGAGGGGTCTGGCTCGGGTTGAGCACCGCCAGCCCCCGCGCAACCACCTCGATCCCGCCGGTGGGGAGCTTCGGATTCTCCGTGCCCGGCGGGCGGGCAGCCACCTTGCCGGCCACAGAGAGGCAGAACTCCGGGCGCAGCTCCTTCGCCTGGGCGTGGAGCGCCTCGCCTGCCGCCGGGTTAAAGACCACCTGGGTCAGCCCCCACCGGTCCCGCAGGTCGATGAAGATGAGCCCCCCATGATCCCTGCGCCGGTGGACCCAGCCCTGAAGCACCACCTCCTGCCCGATCGCCTTCTCGTCGAGGCAGCCGCAGGTGTGCGTGCGCTTTGCGGTCACCCCTTGCTCCCTTCGAAAACGGTCTCCACCAGCGCCGAGCGGGGGATCTGCCGCTGCTGTCCTGTCGAGAGCTCCTTCACCGTGACCACTCCCTGCCGGATCTCATCCTCTCCGAGAATCAGCACGCATCCCTGCGGCATCGCCTTCGAGGCCTGCTCCAACTGCCGCTTGAGCGGACGATCCTCCAGGTTGGCGCTTGCGGCCACACCCTGCGCCCGGAGCCACTCTACCAACGCCACCGCCTCAGGGATCTGTTCCGGCGAGACCGTGGCCACGAAGGCGCCCCCGCGGCGCTGGAGCGCCTGCCGGCCAGCCTCCGGGGGCCGCGCCATCAGGACCCGCTCCAGGCCAACCGCGAAGCCGATCGCCGGAACGGATCTCCCGCCCATGAGCTCGACCAGATCATCGTACCGTCCCCCGCCGCCCAGCGCGTTCTGGGCGCCGAGGCCCTCATGGATCACTTCGAAAGCGGTCCGCGTGTAATAGTCCAATCCGCGGACGAGCCGCGGATCCAGCGTGAAAGGAATCTTCAGCCGCTCCAGGGAACCGGTCACCCGCTTGAAGTGGCCCCCGCAGTCGGCGCAAACATCCCCGGACAGATCCAGGGAGGCGGTCTGCTTCTGACAGCCCGGCTCCTTGCAGTCGAGGATCCTCAAGGGGTTCTTCTCGAGCCGGGTCCGGCAGTCCGGGCAGAGGGCGGATGCCTGTTTCCCCAGCTCGGCCTGCACCCTCTTCACCATCCTCTTCCGGTCCGTCTGGCAACCGACGGAGTTGAGCTTGAGGACCCAATCCCCGATCTGCCACCGTTCCAGCAGGCGGCACAGCAGGCAGATCACCTCCACGTCCTGATAGGGGCTGGCCGATCCGAACACCTCGACCCCGAGCTGGTGGAATTGCCTGCGGCGCCCGGCCTGGGGACGCTCCGCCCGGAACATGGGGCCGAGGTAGTACAGGCGGCTCAAGGACGCTGTCTTGTCGAGACCGTGCTCGATCAAGGCCCGCACGACCGGCGCGGTCCCCTCCGGCCGGAGGGCGACCGTCCGTCCGCCCCGGTCCTCGAACCGATACATCTGCTTGGTGACGATCTCCGCCCCCTCGCCCAGCGACCGGCCGAAGACCGAGGCCTCCTCGATGAGGGGCGTGCGGATCTCCTCGTAGCCGTAGAGGGCCAGCACCTGCCGCGCCTGGTCCTCGATCCACTGCCACCTCCGCGCCTCCTCGGGGAGGATGTCGCTTGTCCCGCCGAGTGCCTTCAGCGAACGTCCCTCTTCATCAGCAGGCCCGGCTTGAAGGTGACCACCCGCTTGGGAGGAACCGGAACCTTCTCGCCGGTGCGCGGGTTCCGCCCGGTCCGCCCCTTGCGGGATTTCACCTTGAAGATTCCAAAGTTCCTCAGCTCCACGGTTTCGCCCCGGGCCAGCGCTTCCACAATGGCGGTGAGACTCCGCTGGACGACCTTCTTCACCTCCAGCTGCTTCAAACCGCTTTCCGAGGCCACCTTGAGAACGATGTCCTTCTTTGTCATCGGTATCTCCCTCCGTCAATTGAACGTAACATTCGGCAGGAAAAGATGATATGAAACTTCACATCGGGACGGATCTGATTGTCGGACAAGAAGAAAGGGAAGTCAAGAAACTTGAGGGCAAACTTGAGAGCAGAAGCTTACCGGTGGCTACCGCCGGCATTGACGATACGTACGATATATGGTACGCTTCATGTGGGAGGTGAAGAAAGGTGACGACGCTGACGGCAAGCAGAGCCAGGGCCCAGCTTTACAGATTGCTGGACAAAACTGCATCCTCACATGAACCGGTACAGATCGCCGGTCGGAGAAACAGTGCAGTCCTTATTTCAGAGGACGACTGGCGAGCGATTCAAGAAACATTGTATCTGGTTTCCATTCCTGGGATGAGAGCGTCCATCCGGCGGGGGTTGAAGACGCCCATAGAAAAGTGCAGTAAGACCTTGCGGTGGTAGGCTGGGAACTGGTTTTTACGCGCCAAGCTCGGAAGGACGCCAAGAAACTCTCCGCGGCTGGGTTAAAACCCAAAGCCGAGTCCCTTCTAGAAATCCTCAAGCAGAATCCTTTCCGGACGCCTCCGCCTTATGAGAAGTTGGTCGGTGATCTTGCCGGAGCCTGCTCGCGGAGGATCAACATCCAGCACCGATTGGTGTATCAAGTGCTCCCGGAGATGCGGACGGTTAAGATCATCCGCATGTGGACCCATTATGAATAAAGGCGGCTGCGGAGAATCCGTAACCTGATTCCTTGTTCCAAGTCAAAATTCCATGGCGGGGCCGACGGGACGACTTTTGAACTCGCTCCCAGGCCAAGCCGTACCCCAATTTATCGCCCACTTCCGGGCCTGGTGCCTGACCGACGAGGCCACCAAGCTCACCCACCAGGTTCCCGCCGTGGTCTTGTCGGCTTAACCGTTTAGCCAGTTTACCACAGGGCGGGATTAAAGCTGTCGGACGAGGGTAGAAACGTCCGCAACGAACCGGCCGAATCCTTCCCGGGCGGCCAGGGTAGCCTCGTCCAATCCTGTGGCTTGAGCAAGAATCGAAAGAATGGCCTGAGCGGTGCTCTTGGGGGTGATTACACGGGTGGCGATTCGCGCCCGCTCGAAAACCGGCACATAAAGTGTCGCTTCGTCCTCCAGACCGGCAAAGACAGCACTCCGGGCATACCATCGGCTGACAAGTTCCACAGCGAGTTCTTCCGGGGGTCTGTTTTTGGCCCGCAGTACCGGCAACTCCGGAAACCGTGCCAAGACCGCCAGCTCGGGATGCCGCTCCTCCAGCCCCGTCCCAATCACTACGGGAGTTAGCCCTTGGGGACCCGATTCCTGGGCCAGGGTCTGCAAGAAGCTCTCTGCCCGGTTTGTGGCTTCTTCAAGGCCAGTAGCCTCCCATGGAAGATAACGAACCACTTCAGCTGGATTGATTTTGTCATAAGCCCTGCTCAGATCGAATTCAGCGTATCGAGCGATAACACCTTCCCCAACGGCAGCGCTGCGTCGGTCCGGTGAGCGGGAATCGAAGGTCTGCAAGGTCAGGAATGTCTCAGCCATTAATACTTCGTCAGGAGGTGCGAAGGTTTGGTGGCCACGTACAAAGATCCTTCCGCCAATGGACTCCATGAAATCAAAGTAGCTTTTGTGCGAGACCCAATAACCAGGCTGATAGCGACTGCCATAGTCACGGTGACCTCCCGTAATCAACGCATCCGATCTGGTGTCAGCTAGATCCCGAACACGATTGATCGTCACCTGCTCTTGAATGAGAGGATCAGCCATTCCAAGAAGTCCTCTCTCTCGTTTGAACTTCGTACGAAATTTTGGATCCAGTTCCCCTGGGGGATCTTCAAGCGAAGGGGGCGCGGAATGGGCAGCTACAATGCCATTGGGAAAGACTGCCATCACCGGCAACTCCAAAGCCAACTCAGTCCACCTGTCATGAAGCGCAAAGCCTGGTTTATCCCCCAGGATCCTCATTAACTCCTGAAAGAACCACTGAGGGGCCGTCTCTCTCACCCATTGGTCGTCGGGCAGATACCGCTGTCTGTCGTGATTGCCTCCCAGCAGGACAACGTGCTCTGGATCCCGGAGCTTTAATTCGAAGGCTTTAATAACGACCTCCAGATTGTTGCTCCCGCCAGAGGTATAATCTCCCAAGAGCACCAAATACATCTGCTGATCCGGTGGTAAAGTTTTGTTTTTCGTCGGGTCGTAACCGACCTGTGCGAGGGTTTTGGCAAGCGAAACCAAATCCCCGTGGTTATCTCCGATTACGATCAACTTTCCGAGGCGAGCCGGCACATAGGTAACGCCCCACTCGGTAAAAAGAACGTCACTCTCAATCTGGCCAATCTTGTTCCTGAGCCGACCCCTCCCCATTTCCTTCTCCAGTGCTAAGCGGGTTTGTACAGGATCTATGAGGGACCCCATGTAATGTGCGCGCTCCACCTCTTCCAGACCGGCAGTGGTGAGGGCTTCCAGGAGAACGGACATCTGCTTCTGCTCAGAAGAGCCTGGTACTGTACGGGAGAGACTCCGGGAAACCGCTTCCTTGGCAATCGGATAGGCGGCCTCGAGTTCCTCCAGACTCCTCGCTTTAAGGTAGGTCTTTAAGACAGGATCCGGATAGAGGGTTCCTTCGATCTGTCGGTAGCTCTCTTGGAGGATCTCTGCCAGACTCTCCAAATAGGGTTGCGCGAGGGTGAGTTCTTCCCTCGTGTAGGAACCCCGAGTAGCGACAGTTTCCCGGTCCACTCCATACAGGCCCTGAAAGATCGCCGCACTGGCTTTATCCAACTCTTCAGAAAGTCCCTGCCCTTGTTTACCTGCTACCGCCTGCTCCGCAGCCCGAATGCTTTTAATCCCTGCTGTCCCCACCACGTCTACTACCCAAGCCATCCAGGAATTATAAAAACGGCGATAAATCTCGGCTAAACGCTCCTGTTGTACGGAACGCCGACTCGCAGGTGTAAGAAAGGCTTGGGCGGCAATGACTAGGAGATTGAGATGATCTAGATCCTCCTCGAAGAGATCCAGCCATCTTCGCTCCGGAGTAGTGGGGCTTGCGCGAACCCAGATGCCCAGAGGACGCAGGTGTAAATTCGTCTGAAGTCTTTTGCCAAGTAGATTACCCGTAAACGGATCCACGGAGGCGCCACGGTAAGTATAGGCCCCTGGCATCCCAACCTCTGCCTCTCCTTTTGGAATGGGTAGCCACGCATACCCTCTGGCATCTCCAAAGAAGCTGGCCAGCAAGATCGGGACTAGTTCCGAGCGGAGATTCGTGCCGAAGCTGTAATGGATACCAACCCAAGCTCCTGGCAGTAGATCGGTCAGACGATCAGCGGCCAATCGAAGCAAATACAGGAAAGAACTCTGCATCCCGGGAAGGAGGCGCAGGTCATCCTGAGTGGAGGATTCTCGTATCCAGGGTTGAATATCCAAAGACATTCTGGCGTGAAAAGTGATAAAAAGACTTCGGACCTCATGCAGAAGTCCTGCATCCATTCCGTGCGTATTCAGATGCAGCTCCGCACCATTGGAACGGAATCCTAAGGCTCGATCCAGAGCCTCTCTACGTACAAGATGGGTGGCCAGACGGGACGTCCTCTCTAACGGATTGGTCGGATACGATTTCAGTGCTTGTGCAAGCTCCTGTCGGAGAGAGGCCTTGGCGGCTAGGCTGAGTTTCTGGTAAGAGCCAAGGGACCGTATCTGCTTCCAAGCGGAGAGGAAACGGCGTACCTCAAGCCAGCTTACACCTCTTGGTAAACCGAAGTGCTGAGGAGGAGCTGCTTCGGCCTTTGACAGGAGTCGACGAAAAGATCCTTCCTCAAGCAATCCCGACTCAAAGGCTGTCTCAAGAACACCATACCGGATGAAGACCACCAAGGCCTTCTGAGCAGCCTCGCGGACAGCCCGGTCCTTGTGGGATAGAAGCTCCAACAGAGCTGGAAGTTGAGCCGCCAGTGCTGGGTGAAAACGTTCGTGCTTTGCTATCGCTCTTAAAGTCTCTACGGCCGGTATCTTGTCCGAAGCAAACCACCGCTCTGCCAGCTCAGCAAACAAATGGGGTATAGCAACGGTTACACCTTCAGGGACAATGCCAGCTTGGAGGAAAGCCCTGAAGGCCTCTTGGGCATCACCGCTTTTTTTTGAATCATCAAGATAGGTAATTATGGCTGGAACCTGAGCCTCCAATGTAGAGCGAAAACGTCTGTGCGCTGACAGCGCGACCAGGGTCTGGGAGGCAGCCTGGCAGACTCCTGCCCACTTGTTACCCAGATTGAACACAGAAGGCTCAACCGCAGCAACCAAACTCTTAAGACTAACCCGGGCAGAGGAGAAAGCGGTCAATGTCTCTTGGGCCCTTATGCGGACAATGGGGTCCGGGTGAGTAAGATTTCCAATAGATGGCCCTACGGCATCAGCCAAGGATTGAGTGGCGACACCACGTCCTGCAAGAGCAGTGAGGGTCTCCTGGGCCAACACTCGAACCTGAGTGC
Source organism: uncultured Planctomycetia bacterium (assembly GCA_964343105.1). Classification (GTDB taxonomy): domain Bacteria; phylum Omnitrophota; class Gorgyraeia; order 1-14-0-20-64-10; family 1-14-0-20-64-10; genus CAYFHV01. The sequence goes on from CAYFHV010000029.1 coordinate 8,973, forward strand.
TGCTATGACTCAAGTTGACGATCGATGGGGCAATCGCTGTGGCGAGAGTTTCGTCGGAACCAATACCCTGTTTGGCGAAATCAACAAACCTTTTAGTGCCTATGGCACGCCTCGCTGCAACATCCATGGCATCCGGTGCAATGCCCATCTGAGCGAAGGCAGCGAGGACACTCCGAACATAGCCAAGGACCCAAGGTTTAACCTCATTGAGCTGCCGGGCTAACTCGGGCACCTGGGCATTTAAAACCGAATGGAACCGTTGATGTTTTGCCAGGGCTACAAGGGTGTCTTGCGCAGCAGAACGGACCGGTATCCCATAGTCACTCTCTCCCTCCCAGCTTGCATCGGGAATCCAATCTTCGAAAGTAAGATTGGAGACGGTTGTACGGATAAACCCAGGATGAGAAGCGAGGGCCGGGAGAAGGGATTCCTTTTCTGCTAGAATCGCAAAAATCTCCTGAAAAGAAGCGCTGTGGTACAGGTTATCCGCAAGCGCAACCACCAAGTCTTCCACCTGATGAATCAGTGCGGCAGGAAGGGGCTTGGCGGAGGACCACCACTTGATTTTGGAAACGGCCGCCCCAACCCCTTCTTCGGTTTTGAGGGCTCGAATTGCTTCTTTGACGTCTCTTTCTGTCGGCTCCTCCATGCCAGCGGTAAAGGACGGTTGTCCTGGCTGGTCTATTCCAAAGGATTTCTCTAGGTCTTCGTGAACCGAAGATTCCTCCATCCCAGTGTTCATCACGCGCAGGGCAAAGGCAGAATTGGGCATGGCGACGGCGAGAGTCAAGAAAAGGGACAACGCCCGATGAAGTGATGCGTACCGCCTTATAGAATATCTGGGCTGAGTCATCCTCTCGACATCTCTATTGTCCCAAGTGTGTATACCCTTTGTTAATCCCCCATGGGAGCAGGGATAAAAAATCCGGGCTGCCGTGACGCATAATCCTCTGCACCTCGGCAGCCCGGCGATCAGGAAGCTTTGATCCGCGGCTTTGCGGCCCCGCCTTGCGACGGGTGTGCCCTTTTCGAGGCTTCACTGAAAGTATACCCGCCCCCACGTCAAATGTGGGGAAAATCTTAGCTAACTTTATGTTACGCAAGGGGATATAGGAAACCGTGATTGTTCCGGCCTGTCCGCTGAGGGCACTCTTCTTGACCAGTTCGCCCAAGCCCCGCGCGGCGGGAGGGGGCTCGTGAAACCGGCCTCAGTTCGTTACGGCGATCGCCTCGGGACCGACCAGGTCCACGAGCGTCTGGAAGAGTTCCAGGGAGGGCTGGACATGCAGCGTGCCGCCGACCGTCACCCGGACGGCCGGATCGCCGTTTCCGTTTCCGAAGGCCAGCTCAACCGGAATCTGGCCCGGGTGGCTCCGCAGCGCCTGGCGGAGTGACTCCAGTGTGTGGCGTTCCACCTCGTGCTTCAGGCGAATCCGGATGCCGCCGATCCCGCGATGGCACGCCTCCTCCAGCGGCTGGATCTCATCCGCCAGGAGCCGCGGCTGCTCATCCCGCAGTGAAACCTTGCCGCGGACCGAGACCACGGCATCGGGCTTGAGGTATGGCTCGGCCTGGGGGAACGCCTTCGGGAAGACCAGTACCTCGACCGAGCCGGAGAAATCCTCAAAGACAAGGATTGCCATCCGCTCATTGCCCCGCTTGGTCGTGGTGATCCGCATCCGACTGATCACGCCAGCCAGGGTCACCTCCTGCCCGTCCCGCCGCTGCCGCAGGTCGCCGGCGGTCGCCTGTGCCAGCAGGCTCAAGAGAGGCCGGTAGGCGTCCAGGGGATGCCCGGTCAGATAGAAGCCGAGGAGCGATTTCTCGAAGGCGAGGCGCTGCTCCTTCGGCCATTCCTCCAGATCCGGCACCTTCAGTTCGGTCCCCTGCGCCCGCTGCGACTCTCCGAAGACGTCGAAGAAGGAGAGCTGCCCGCCGCCCTTCTCCTTCTGCCGGCGCGCCCCCATCTCCATCGCCGGCTCCAGCACCGCCATGAGCTGCGACCGCTTCAGCCCCAGCCCGTCCATGGCTCCGCACTTGATGAGCGACTCCAAAACCTTCCGGTTGACCAGCCGGCCTTCCACCCTCTGGCAGAAATCGACCAGGGAAGCGAAGGGGCCGGTCGCCTGGCGGCCCTCCACGATCGATTCGATCGCCTTGTCTCCCACGTTCTTGATCGCCAGCAGGCCGTACCGGATGGCCCCCTCCTCGACGGTGAAACGGGCGAAGCTGTGGCGGACGTCCGGCGGCCGGATGGCGATCCCCATCCGGCGGCTTTCCTGGACGTATTGGGCGATCTTCTCCGTGTTGTCCCGCTCGCTGGACAAGAGGGCCGTCATGAACTCCACAGGAAAGTTCGCCTTGAGGAACGCCGTCCGGTAGGCGATGAGGGCGTAGGCGGCGCTGTGGGACCGGTTGAAGGCGTATCCGGCAAAGTACTCGATCTTGTCGAAGATCTTCTCCGCCGTCCGGCGCTCGACGCCGTTGCGGATGCAGCCGGTGACAAACTTCTCCCGGGCCTGCTCCATGATCTCGGGCGTCTTCTTCCCCATTGCCTTGCGCAGCCGATCGGCCTCGCCTAGCGTGAAGCCGGCCAGCTCGTGGGCGATCCGCATGACTTGCTCCTGAAAGATGCACGTCCCGCAGGTGTCCTTGAGGATCGGCTCGAGCAGCGGATGGTCGTACGACACCTGGAGCTGCCCGTGCCGGCGCCGGATGAAATCGTCCACGATGCCGGATCCCAGCGGGCCCGGCCGGAACAGGGCCACCAGGGCGATGAGGTCCTGGAACCGGTCCGGCCTCAGGCGCCGCACAAGATCCCGCATCCCGCTGGACTCCAGCTGAAAGACGCCGGCGCACTCTCCCCGCGCCAGCATGGCGTAGGTGGGGGCGTCGTCCATCGGGATCCGCTCGATGTCGAACGCGACACCCCGCTGCTGCCGGACGAGCTTCGAGGCCTCGTCGATCACGGTGAGGGTCCGCAGGCCCAGGAAATCCATCTTTAAGAGCCCGATCCTCTCCAGCGACTCCATGGCATAGCCGGTGGAGATCTGGTCATCGGAGGTCCTGTAGAGAGGAACGTGATCGGTCAGATCCCCGTCGGCAATCACCACCCCCGCCGCGTGGGTGGAGGCATGCCGCGTCAACCCCTCCAGCGCCAGGGAGGTCTCGAGGAGCTGCTGGACCCGCGGGTCCGTCTGGGCAAGGCCCTTGAGGTCCGGGACGATCTCCAGGGCGCGCCGCAGGGTCATGTTGAGCTCGAACGGGATGAGCTTGGCGATCCGGTCCGCCTCCGGGTAGCTGAAGCCCATGGCCCGCGCCACGTCCCGGACCACGGCCTTCGCCTGCATGGTCCCGAAGCTGATCACCTGGGCCACGTTGCCCTTGCCGTACTTCTGCGTGACGTAATCGATGACCTCGCCCCGCCGCTCGTAGCAGAAGTCAATGTCGATGTCCGGCATCGAGATCCGGTCCGCGTTGAGGAATCGCTCGAAGAGCAGGTCATGCTCGAGGGGATCCAGATCGGTGATCCCCAGGCAGTAGCTGACCACCGAGCCGGCCGCCGATCCGCGCCCCGGCCCTACCGGGATCTTCTGCATCTTCGCGTACCGGACGAAGTCCCACGTGATGAGGAAGTAGCTGGTGAAACCGGTCTGGGAGATGATCCCCAGCTCGTGCTCGACACGGGACCGCACCTCCTGGCCCGCGTCGGGGTATCGCCGGCGCAGCCCCTCCTCGACTACCTCCCGCAGGTATTCCTGCGGGCTCTTTCCCTCGGGCGGAACAAACTGGGGCAGGTGGAGCCGGTTGAACTCCAGCTCCACGTTGGCCTTCTCGGCGATCGCCCGGCTGTTCCGCAGCGCCTCGGGAACCTCCCCGAACAGGGCCTCCATCTCCTCCGGCGACTTGAAGTAGAACTCGTCCGTTTCGAACCGGAATCGCTTGGGATCCTCCAGCGTGGTCTGGGTCTGGATGCAGAGGAGCGCCTCGTGCGCGCGCGCCTGCGCCTTCTCCAGGTAGTGGAGGTCGTTGGTCGCCACCACCGGCAGGCCGAGCTCCCTGGACAGGGTCAACAGCTCCGGCAGGATCCGCCGCTGGTCTGCGATGCCGTGGTCCTGCAGCTCGAGATAGAAATCCCCCTTGGGAAAGATCTCGGCAAGCTCCGCGGCCGCCGCCCGCGCCCGCTCCGGCTCGCGCCGGGCCAGCCAGTAGCTCACCTCCCCCTGCAGGCAGCTGGAGAGGCACAGCAGGCCGCGGGAATGCTGGCGCAGGAGCTCCTTGTCGATGCGGGGGCGGTAGTAGAACCCCTCGAGGTTGGCGATGGAGATGAGCTTCAGGAGATTCAGGTAGCCGGCCTCATCCTTGGCCAGGAGGATCAGGTGGAAGGACGCCTCCGAGATCCCCTGGGCCTGCTTCTCGTGCCGGGAGCCGGGTGCCACGTACGTCTCCACCCCGAGGATCGGCTTGACCCCGCCCTTCATGCAGGCCTCGTAGAACTCGATGAGGCCGAAGAGATTCCCATGATCGGTGATGGCCAGTGCCGGCATCCGGTGCCGTCGGGCCGCCGCCACCAGATCGGGAATCCGACACGCCCCATCCAGCAGCGAATACTGGCTGTGGACGTGCAGATGCACGAAGTCGGAGTGCAACCCCATTAACCTCCCAGGGACTGGAACTGGTTCTGCCCGGGACGCTTGACCTCGATCGCCCAACTGCCGTCGGAATTGACGGTGCCGCGGACCTGGTGGTCCGAGGGCAGGCCGTGCCGGTGGGAGCTGCTGGCGACGATCTGGGCGCGCGTGGAGGTGATCGTCCAAGTGAAATTGGGAGCCGCCCCGGGCA
>CAYFHV010000030.1:0-13742 GCA_964343105.1 uncultured Planctomycetia bacterium
AGCTTCGGGATCATGCTACGCCGGACGGATCTCGGCGAGTCCGTCCAGGTAGGGGCGAATGGCCTTGGGGATCGTCACCGAACCGTCGGCGTTCTGGTGGTTCTCCACGAGGGCGATGAGGGTGCGGGCCAGCGCCACGCCGCTGCCGTTCAAGGTGTGCACGTACCGGACCTTCTTCGTCTGCGCATCCCGGAAGCGGATGTTGGCCCGCCTGGCCTGGAAATCCTCGAAGTTGCTGCAGCTGGAAACCTCGAGCCACGCGTCGGTCGCCGGCGAATGGGCCTCCAGATCGTACGTCTTGGCCGAGGCGAACCCGAGGTCGCCGGTGGAGAGGGCGACGACACGGTACGGAAGCTCCAGGAGCTGCAGCACCTCCTCCGCGTCGGCGGTCAGCTTCTCCAGCTCGTCGTACGAGCTCTCCGGAGCGGTGAACTTGACCAGCTCCACCTTGTCGAACTGATGCACGCGGGTGAGCCCCTTCGTCTCCTTGCCGTAGGAGCCCGCCTCGCGCCGGAAGCAGGGGGTGTAGGCGGTGTAGCGGCGCGGCAACGAGCCGGGCTCCAGCGTTTCCCCGGCCAGCATGTTGGTCACCGGCACCTCCGCCGTGGGGATGAGGAAGAGGTCGTCGTCCCTCAGGCGGTACATATCCTCCTCGAACTTCGGGAGCTGGCCGGTGCCGGTCATGGTGGCCCGGTTGACCAGGAGCGGCGGGGAGCATTCCACGTAGCCGTGCTTCTTCGTGTGCAGATCCAGCATGAGCTGGATAAGCGCCCGCTCCAGCCGCGCCCCGATCCCGCTGAAGAGGACGAAGTGCGAGCCGGCCACCTTGGCAGCCCGCTCCAGGTCGGCCAATCCCAGATGGCTCAACAGCTCAAGGTGGCCGCGCGGCTTGAAGGAGAATTTGCGCGGCTCGCCCCAGGTGCGCACCACCCGGTTCGACTTGGAATCGGAGCCGACCGGCACCGAGGAATGCGGGATGTTGGGGATGAGGAGCAGACTCTGCTGGATTTCGCCGTCAAGCTTGGCGACCTCCGCGGCCAGTTCCTTCTCGCTGCCCGAATCCTTCTTCAGAACCTGGATCTGCCGGTCCGCGCTCTTGCCTTCCCGCTTGAAGCGGCCTACCTCATCGGAAGCAACGCGCTTGCGGTGCCGCAGCCCCTCCAGCGCGAGCAGCTTCTCCCGCCGCGCCGCGTCCCTCCGCACGAGCTCGTCGAGAGGGAAGGAGACGCCGCGGTTCTTCAGCGCCTGGCGGACCCGGTCGGGCTCCTCCCGGATCAACTTAAGGTCTAACATCGAGATCCCTCGCTGCGCTCGGGATGACGGGCATCAGCCCTTGATCACCCCGATCGGCCGCATCCGGCAGACCCGCTTCGAGATCCCGGCCCGCTCCACCACCTCCACGACGTCGTTCACGTCCTTGTAGGCATCCGGCTGCTCCTCCTCCAGCGCGTTGCGCCCGCGGCCCATGGCAATGATCCCCTTCTCCTCCAGCTCCTGCCGGATGTTCCGTCCCCGGGAGGATCGGACGGCAGCTGCGCGCGACATCACCCTTCCGGCACCGTGACAGGTCGAGCCGAACGATTCCGTCATCGAGCCAGCCGCCCCGAGCAGCAGGTAGGAATTCCGCCCCATGTCACCGGGAATGATTACCGGCTGGCCGTAAGGGCGGTAATCCTCCGGCAGCTCCGGATGCCCCGGCGGAAAGGCGCGGGTCGCCCCCTTGCGGTGCACGCACAGGGTCTTCTCCTTGCCATCCACCACGTACTTCTCCATCTTGGCGATGTTGTGGCACACGTCGTAGATCAAGGACATCCCCAGCTTCTCCCAGGAGCGACTGAAGATCTGCTCAAAGACCCCGCGAGCCCGGTGCATGAGCAATTGCCGGTTGGCCCAGGCGTAGTTGGCAGCCGCCCGCATGGCTCCCAGGTAGGCCTGTCCCTCCGGGGAATTCACCGGGGCGCAGGCGAGCTGCCGGTCGGGAAGAGAGATCCCGTACTTCGCGGTGGCCCGGCCGGTGACCTGGAGGAAATCATCGCAGACCTGGTAGCCAAACCCGCGCGATCCCGAGTGAATCATCAGAACGATTGATCCCACCCTCAGCCCGAAGAGCTGAGCCGCCTTCTCATCGAACACCTGATCCACCACCTGAACCTCCAGGAAGTGGTTTCCTGAGCCCAGCGTTCCCACCTGGCCGCTGCCCCGCTGGTAAGCGCGCTGCGAAACCTGATCCGGGTCCGCGCCCTCCAGGCGGCCCCGGCCCTCGGTATGCTCGACGTCCTGCGGGACGCCGTAACCCTGCTTGACGATCCACTGGGATCCCTCCGTCAGGATCTTCCGCTCCTGGGTTTGGTTGAACTTGATGTCCCCGCCCTTGCCCACCCCGCAGGGAATTTCCGAGAAGAGCTTGGCCACCAGGCTCCTGAGCTTCGGCTGGACCTCTTCTTCGGTGAGATTCGTCCGGACCAGACGCACCCCGCAATTTTTATCGAAACCGACTCCGCCGGGAGAGATCACACCCCCCTGCTCCGGATCGGTCGCGCAGACACCCCCAATGCAGAACCCGTAGCCCCAGTGGATGTCCGGCATGGCCATGGAGTATTTGACAATCCCCGGCAGCATCGCCACGTTGGCCACCTGCTCCAGGGCCTTGTCATGGGCCATGAGTCCCAGCAGCTTCTCGTTGGCAAAGACGAGACCCGGCACGCGCATCCCCTGCTTGAAGTCCATGGGGATCTCCCAGCGATTCTCGTCCAGTTTCTTGAGCGGGATACCGGAAACTTCCATCTCCATCCCCTCCCCCGGAGCGATTATAACATCCCTAAATATCGAAGATGACCTGGGCCACCCAGCCGCCGTCCGGCCGCTTCTCCATCGAGAACTCGTGGTAGGTGACCGCCTTGACTTCCTTCAGGACTGTGTGACGCGCCGGATCCAGCTTCTCCCCGCCGACCGCCGCCTGAATCCGGGTGGGGGTCAGCTCCTCCACCTGGAAGGAACTGCCGATGAAATGCCGCGTGTCGAAAAGATACAGCAGCTCGCGCAGCCAAGCCAGGAGAAGCTCCTGTTGATCTTGGGCGCGGGCAGAAACGGAGACGGTCTGCCTGGAACGAATCCCCTCCGGCTCGACGATGAGGCTGAACATCCCCTGGGCCATGTGGGCGAAGAGCTCCTCCAGCGACCGGCCGGTGGCCCGGATTCCGACATCGGCGGTATGTTCCACGATCTCATAGGGTTGCAACCGGAATCTCCCGAATCTCACGGTATGATATCATGGTTCCGTCATGAAGATTCTCGTGACCGGAGGGGCCGGCTTCATCGGATCCCACCTCGTGGATGCTCTCGTCGAGCGGGGGGACCAGGTCCGGGTGCTCGACAACCTTCAGCCGCAGGTGCACCGCGGCAGAAAGCCCGGCTATCTGAACCCGAAGGCCGAGTACCGTTTCGACGATCTGCTCGATTCGGCCCGGCTCACCTCCGCCCTGGACGGGATGGAGGCGGTGGTTCACCTGGCGGCCCTCGTCGGTGTGGGCCAGTCGATGTACCAGATCGGCCGCTATGTCGAGGGAAACACCCTCGCCACGGCCCGCCTCATGGAGCTTCTCTCCCGGGACGGCCGGCCGCCGGCGCTCAAGCGTCTCGTCGTGGCCAGCTCCATGTCGATCTACGGCGAGGGCCTCTACCGCTGCCCGACGGACGGGCCGGCCGCGCCGGCCATGCGGGATCCGGAACAGCTGGACAAGCACCTGTGGGAAATCCCCTGCCCGAAGTGCAGGAGGCCGCTCGCCCCCGTGCCCACCCCGGAGGACAAGCCGCTGCAGCCCGCCTCGGTCTACGCCGTCTCCAAGAAGGACCAGGAGGAGCTCTCTCTCCTCGTCGGACAGGCGTACGGTTTCCCGGTCGCGGCCCTGCGGTTCTTCGACGTCTACGGGCCCCGGCAATCCCTGTCCAACCCCTACACCGGCGCCTGCGCCATCTTCTTGGCCCGCATCCGGAACGGCAAGACCCCCATCCTGTACGAGGATGGGGAACAGACGCGCGATTTCATCCACGTCTCCGATGTGGTCCGGGCGATCGTTCTGGCGCTGGGGCACCCGTCGGTGGTTGGTCAGGCCCTCAACGTCGGAACCGGCGCTGCCAGCTCGATCCGCCAGGTGGCGGAGGCGCTGGCGCAGGCGTACGGCAGCTCCCTGACGCCCAAGGTCGCCGGCCGATACCGCGCCGGGGACATCCGCCACTGCTTCGCGGACATCTCCCGGCTTGCCGCCTGCGGCTTCCAGCCGAAGGTCTCCCTGAAGGAGGGCCTGGCCGATCTGGTCCGATGGGGTGCCACCGCTGAAGCAGAGGACCTCTTCGAGATCGCCGAGCGGGAGCTTGCGGAGCGAAACCTGCTGGGGGACTGAGGAAGTGCCGGCGCACGCCTGCGATCTTGTTCTTTTGAGCTGGAACCAGCTCGAGTGCACCCGCCCCTGCGTCGAGAGCATCCTGGCCAACACCGGGCTTCCCTGCCGCTTGATCATCGTGGATCAGAACAGCGACGCCGAGACCCGGGCCTACCTGAGGGGGCTTCGCTCCACGCCCCGCGTGACCGTCGAGCTCCTCTTCAACCCGACCAACGTCGGCTACCCCGCGGGGATGAACCTGGGGCTCCGGCGGGCCGCCGCCCCATACGTCTGTTTCCTGAACAACGATATCCTGGTCCCGCCCGGCTGGCTCGAGGAGCTCATCCGGGTGGCCGAGTCCGGTCCGTCCGTCGGCCTGGTGAATCCCTCCAGCAACACCTTCGGGATCCTTCCGCCAGCCGGCACCGGCTGGAAGGAGCTCGCGCGCCGGTGCGGCGGGCATCGGGGGGAATGGATCGAGGTTCGATATGGCGAGGGATTCTGCCTGCTGGGCAGGAGAGATTTGCTTCTGACGGTCGGCGGTTTTGACGAGACCACCTATGAGCAGATCTACTTTGAGGATGCCGACCTGGGCCGGAAGATCCAGGCGCAGGGCTTCCGGTGCGTCATGGCGCTGGGCACCTACGTCTGGCACGAGGGCGGTCAGACGATGGCCACCCGGCCGGACCGGCTTCGCCTCTTTCAGGAGAACGAGCGCCGCTTCCACCAGCGGTGGCCGCGGGGAAAGCGGGTGCTGATCGCGCTTAAGAACGGCTCACGGCACCTCGCCGAGGCGGCAGGTGAAGAGGCCCGATCCGAGGCAAACCGCTCCGGGGAGGTGTGGATTGTCGCGCAACCGGCACTTCGGGCGGACCTTCCCCGCCATCTGAGCATCCGGATCCTCTCCTGCCCGGCCTGGCAGATCCCCGGCCGCGCCTTGCTCAAGGCGATCACCAAGAAGAAGAAGTTCGACCGGATCGTGACCGATTCGGCCGCGCTGCGGCTGGCCCTCAAGGGAACCGCATTCCTGCACCGCGCCGCGGTGGAGCCGATCCGCTCAACTCAATCGACGGGCCGATCCCCCTACGGGGATCCACCTGAATGGCCCACCTGAAGGTGGGCATAGAAACCTCAGGGCCGATAGCTCATTAGCCCGCTCGGCCTATCTCCCGGCAGCAAAACCAATTCCTACAATCGATTCCCCGCTCTGCTACTGCCATGCTACTGTTCCGAACTGCACTGCCTCGGCGCCAGCGACCCTCTCTGCAGTACCTGCCACACCTGCACCTGCGGTAACGGTTTCCCCTGCGGTAACACCGAGTCCAAAAAGGCCAAATGGGTCGACCCAGTTGATAGGATTGTTGCGTACGTAGGCGTAGAGATTCGGGCCGTCGAGTTTGCCCAGGGAGTCCGGGGTCAGCCAGCGGGCGAGAGCAGGAGAGTAATAGCGGGCACCAAAGTAGGAGAGGCCCCATACGTTGACGGCTGCCGTGGCCCCCTGACGCTCTACGATCGGCAGGAGGCCGTCGTAGAGGTACGTGGTGGTCACGCCGCCTTCGGTGGCGGAAAGGCGCTTCCCCTCCCCATCATAGGTGTAGGAGGCCAGGGAGATTGCTTTGGGGGCGCCTGCGGCGCCCCCTCGCAATGACGTGACGGCGGCGAGGCGATTCAAAGCGTCGTAGGCGTAGGCGGTGGGAATCGGAGTAGGGAGGGCAAAGGCGGTTTGGTTGGAGAGGAAAAAGACGAGAGCGAAGCCGGCGATCCGTCGCCGGAGATTAACGGCCATTCGGGTCGGGTGTCCCCTTTTAGGACGTCCTGCTTCACAATCGCGATGAAGTGTCGCCCAAGAAGCGTTCTCTAACCCCAACAATTCTTCATTGGGACCGGTTATTTTCCCGTATTTTGTAAATCGCCTCACCTTCATTCCAAACTAGAGGAGGTTGCTGACTACGAAGCCATTGTTCCCAGTCGGCTGCCGAGTTAAAGATTATGCTTTCCTGGACAAGATCCACGTCGGGATCCTGTTGGCTAGCAAGAAACCAGCGTTTCCAATGTGTTTCTATCTCATTTAGCGGAAGTCGAAATACGCGCTCGAGGGTTTGATCGCCGTATTGATCCGATGGATCGTCACGAAGCGCGTAAAGATACCGCTTCAACAGGCCTCGCTTGTGAAGAAAGAGGGCTAAAGATCTCCCTGCGGACTTGAACTTACCCTGGTCAGACTCCCGATCAAAGTCTCTTAGGTACTCGGGGAAATGGATCTGCTCGATCACTTTCTTCGTCTCTCGAAATCGCCAAGGACTGAAGTACCCAAAAGATGCACGAAGTACGCCCTGGGCATTGATGTATCCCAGGGTTTTCTCAAAAAACATAGGAAACCCTTCGTTGATCCATGGGACGTGTCGCTTGAGGAATCCTTCCAGCATGGGATGGGCTAACTCGTGTAAGGTCGTTCCGATGCCTGTTTCAGTACTGATCGCCACAAAATACTGTTGCGAATCGTAAAATCCGTACGGTGTCTCGGGTGATTTTTCGGTTTGGGCTCTAAACCGTTCATAGCCGGCGGCGTTACGGAATACATAGACAGTCAAAGGTCCGCGCAACTCTGGGACAAAGAAATTGGCTGCGATGTACCCATAGAATCCCTCGCACAGCCGAGCGTAGTACTGGCGCTTCTCCCGCTCCACATCAGTCTGAATGACAAAGTGTTCCGTTCGGAGCGCCTCGAGTTCTCCGAAGGCCTGCGGACTTATAAAAGGGTTGGCTGTTGTAACTCCAATGAACGCAATCGCAATCAATAGAAACCGATTCATGGAAACTCACAGGTTTTTGGTAGTTGGTACATGGTTCCCTCGGTCAGGTTCCCGTTCAAGTCGTAGGTGAAGGCACGCTTGGTGGGGTCAAGGACGGTGGGGAGGAGAGCATAGGCAGGCTGGTTGAGAAAGATTCCAGTGGACTGGATCGTCACAGGGGCTCTTGGAGGCTTGCGGCGCTGGAAACTGCCTTCCTTGCCTTGGCCAAGAGCTTGTCCGCCTCAGGGGGCTTCGCCTGCGCCATTTGAACCAGCGCTCTTGCATACCCTAGCTGGGCTGAAGCGTCATACGGGCAGTGTTGGAGATACATTTCACCGGCTTCTACGATCAGCGACCACGCCAAAAGACGTTCACCCAGCTCAAGAAGTTTGTGCATAGCCAACCACCGGTGGTGAGACTCGCCGAAATCCGATTTCGCGACTTGGCTATATTTGGCCAAGGCTGCCTCTTTGGCACCGGACTGCTCCAGTGCCAAAGCAAGTGCTAAGGTCTGGGGTGGCTCCGCCAGGTCCAAGATCGCTGCCGCCCGCTGGGCCTCCCCCCGGTGCAGGGCCGCCAGACCGATGGGCCCATAAAACTCTGCATCCAAAAGCCCATGCGCCCGGAGAGACTCCTCGATTTGGTGGACCACTTGGTAACGACCAAACCGCACCGCCAGCTCTAAGGCCTGCTGCAGAAGAAAGTTGCCACGATAGGCATACTCCGGTGCCCAGGCCTGAACCTGCTCTAATACTTCATCGATGGGATACCGCTGACTAAACGTGTATCGAGCCTGATGATAAAAGGCGTACAGGGCCACTGCTCTTAGCCACCGCAGGGAAGGATCTAAACGGATGGCCATTTCTAGATGGCGCTGACCCTTCCATGGTCGGCGGGGGTACTCCATCTGAGCCAGTAAATCGTGGAGCATGGCGGCCTGTTCCGCTTGATAAGCAAAAATGGCTTCTGTCTTCGGCAGGGGTTCGATGATCCCAAGAAGACGGCCCGACTTTTTCCATTCTTCCTCAAAACGACGAATTGGAAGGTCCACCCAGATGTCCCAGGAGGCCGTGTCGTAGGCCACCAGGGTCTTCAGGTTCTCATCGTATCCAAAGATGGCGACCACATGGCCGGGCAAATAGGCCAGAACCGGTTTCTGCGCCCGGATGCTCTCCTTAATCGCATCTACACTTCCAAACGCCACCAAGCGATGCCGTAAAGGAAAGCGCTCGGTGTACCAGACCATATCCAGAAGGTTACTTCCCAGATAAAATTGGGTGATCGCCTCGCCGATCTCCCTGGGGTTGGCAAGATGGCCCCAGTGCCGAAGGACAAGGGCCAGCGAGTTGGGAACACAGTAAGCGGGTTTGTACTCGGTTGGACCCTCGACTCCCGGCATCACCACCCGGCTGCCTGTTCCCGGACCTTTCCGAAGCAGTTCCAGAAAATCCGAGGCCTCCTCGGCCAGCCACCGGTTTGCGTTGTACGTAGTGACCGTCCGCTCAAATGCCAAACGTGCCTGGTCCCGTCGGCCAAGCTTGTAGGACAGCAAACCCATCCGATGCTGGAGGTAGCTGTTGATCATCGGGTTGACCCGAGCCGCCAGACCGTTCTCGTAGAGCTGCAGCGCCGGAGAGATCGCTCCACGCTGCTCCAGCCAGCGACCCGCTACCAGGTAGCCGTACCCAGGCAAACCCAAGTAGATGAACCATGTCACGTGGAGTAGGAAAATCATTACCCCACAGAACGAAAGGCGTTTTAAGAAACCGGCTCGCCCCACGCTTTCTGCTACCCAGAACGTTGCCGGCACGACACCCCCCAGAAAGAGAGACCAGAGAAGGAAGCGCTTGACAAAGTGAAGGATATCGGCTTGGGCCATCCCGTAAACCTGAAAACTTAAGATCCCAAACAGCAGTGCCTGGAAAACTAGAAAGCAGACCGAGACCGCCCATGCAGAAAGGCATACCCTGGCGACCTCTCCGGTGGAAAGTCGGTCGGTCCGAAGCGCCCATAGGCCGCCTAAGATCGGACCTGCCAGGCCAAGGGTTATAAGGGCGCCGATTAGCTCAATGACCAAGGTCATCGCCCCAGCGTTGATGGGAACTTGCGTGGAGAGCCAAGGGTCTAGCAGGATCGCCACGGTTACCACAACCGCTGCTCCGATGGATGGGCCAAAAACGACTCCCAGAGAAGCGCCCACGACGACCGGTGGACTCCAAACAGAGCGAAGCGGAGGGACAGCCTCCGGAACGGGTAGATGACTGGTGATTCCCGCATAAACGAAGGCCATCAAACCGTTGACCAACCAGACCAACAAGGCCCAGCGTTGCCAGGGCCACTGGAACCACCACAATCCAGCGGCCAATCCAAGGGATAGAACGACAACCAAAGAAAGTAGGGCCACTGCGCGTCTGCGGTAGCCGTATCTCCAAAAAAGCCAGGAGAGGGCCAGGCCACCCGCCGCTAGCGAAGCCATGCAGGTCAGCAAAGCCAGCTTCCAGCTTCTGCTCCAGGAAAATGGTTTATTCATCTCGCGATCCTTAAGGATTCTAGTCGCTGCCGAGCCTCCTCCCCCAACCGCCCTTCGGTGTCACAAACCATGGCCCACCGAAACTCCCGAGCAGCGTCCAGCTTCCGCCCCAAAGCCTCCAGTGCCTGACCGTAGGCCAAGTGGGCCCGTGCGCTGGCTTGATCACCCAGAGTGGCCAATCGCAGATACCGACTGGCTGCAGAAAATTTTCCTCGCGCATTCAGTATTCGGCCCATCACCTCGTGGTAAAGCGGCTGATCCCATGTATAAGCGGAAAAGAAAGCAAAGGTTCTCCTCGACCATTCCCACTGCGAAGGATCGTTTAAACCAACGGGCATGCCTTTCAAAATTCGGGCCGCCTCACCCGCCTGCCCCAGGTCCAACAAAACCGAGGCCAACCGCAGATAGATCCACGAATCATCAGGGCGAAGCTGACGAAGTACTCTTAAGGAAGCGACCTGCTGGTGCGGATCATCCTCCGCTTCGTATAGTTGCGCCAAGAAGTCGTGAACCACCACGGAAACAGGGTACCGATCCCGCAACAATTCCCAAGCCTTCAAAATGCTCTCTCTTTCTGTTCCGCGCGTAGCCAAAATATTAGCGTACTCAGAAAGAACGACTCCGTGTAGATTCCCTGTCTCCAAGCCCTCTTTTAGGGAAAGATTTCCTGCCTCCAGCACCGGCGCAATGTCGGCTTCCTCCTTCATAAGGCTCCAAGCACGGATCCCCGGTGGGGGGAATCTATCTCGCCCCAGCCGTTCTGTATAATCGTCAAGCCAAAGCGCCGTTAGCCCTATATACCAGGCGGGTAGTCGTTCACCACCAGAAGCCTCCCAAGCCTCCATGAAAGCCTCCAAAGCCGGGAGGAGATACCCGCGATGGTAGAGAGCCGCACCTAGACTGAACTGGGTGATCCAACTGGTCTCCTGCTCCGCCAACGCGCGATCCATCCCAGTAACTGCCAACACTTCCTCCACCTTTTCTCGTGGAAGAAGCAGGACATAAATCTGGCCTTCCGCCATCCAGATTTCTTCAAACACCCTCCGCGGCAAGTAGGTGATCAAGGCCTGCCGGCTCGCTTCCTCCTTTTCCTTGGAAAGGGGACGCAAACGCTCAGGCACCTTCAAAAGCTCATCTACTTGTTGGCGGGTGAGCGGTGGGGCTGGCTTCCCCATAGCCAGGGGCCCGTAATTCAGGAGTCCAACGGCCTCCCGATCCGCATCCCAGGCCACCATGGGAAGCAGGAAACTCCAATTGGGCGCCAAGAAGTTCAGATGATCCGCGCAGTTGGTACAGTAGTTCTCGGCCACAGGCACCAAGACGGGTATCCCTCCGGCCAGCCACTGGGTTAGATCTTTCAAAGTCCCCCGAAGGAACAACGGCGTGTACCCAAGGGAAGGGGTCACACGTCGTAGGTCCACGGGGCGCACCATTGGAGGCAGAACGATCCTCTCCTCCTCGGTAGAGACGGCCTGAAGCCTGAGCTTCAAGATCGACTCGTCGATGCTCGGCTCCCAGAACCAGATTACTGAGAGACATGCCAGCCAACTGGCATCCGTGTAAGTCTCGTGTCGGACCACCGGCAGAGAAAGCCCGACCGAAGGCATCCTGCCTGAGGGAGGTGAAGCCAGGGCGCGTAGATATTCATCAGCTTGCTCCACCGCGTATCGATGCCGAACTTGATTCTGGTACCGTTGGGAAATACGTCGATACCACAGCACTGCCTCTTTCGTGGCTCCCTGGCGGTATGAAAGCTCCGCCAGGCGCAACGCAATCCGCCCTGCCTCCCCGCTCTCCGGACACCGATTCCAGGCCACCCGATAGAGTCGGGAAGCCCAATTCCTCCGCCCTATGGAAGCGTCGGTCTCGGTCAAACGGTCCGCTAGAGCAACAGCCAACCCTACCTGACCATTTCTCAGGCACATGACGTGGGTGTAGGCGAAACCGGAGATCAGCAGGAGAGCTAAGCTCCGTCGCCAAAAACTTCGGAGGCTGGGGGATAAAGCCAACCAGACGACGCCAATCCCGCCTTGTCCAATAGGGAAAAGGGATGTCAAGAAGTCCGACGCTACGGTCCATCGGGGATCTCCGTACATTTCCTGGAGACCTCCGCCTTTCAAGACGAAGAGAAGGATTCCATGGGCAAGCCACGGCAGGCCCATGATAAAGTTCAACACTATAAACCCTAGAATGGACCAAAAAAGATGGACCGGGGTGATCAGGCGCCCTCGCCAAGCTCCGTAAGTGCCCAAAGCTATCCCCAGCAACACCCCGGCTAGAGAGCAGAAGAACAGCCATTGTGGAAAACTCGGTTTGAGCATCCGTAGCAAGCCGCCCGGGACGAGCAGGAATCCCCCACAGGCGAGACCGAACAGAACCAGCAGGTACCACAGGAACCCCAGTGCCAAGGCACTCTTTGCCCAAGAAGGAGGGAAGGCGGGACGCCGGATGATGGGAGCCGTTGGCTCAACGGTACGCCGAAAAAGCACCCATGCTCCAAAGCTCAGGACACCCTGGACCAAAAAATGGACCGCCAGCGCCACCGGCCACCGGAGGGGTAGGAAAAAGTAGAGAACTAGGTAGACCAGCCAGAGGAAAGCCGTCCCAATGACCAACCCAAACCCAGCCAACACCCTTCCTGCCTGAATCCAACGCCATCCCAGCAACCACCAAGGGGCTAGGAAGGAGAAAACCCACCCAATCACTAGGAACCAAATCATCGCCTACCCTAGCCCATCCACTCGCCCTGAACTCTCACTGAATCCATTTTTCATTGGGCCGGGAAAAGGGCCATGACCAAAGAAAGGAGAGTGGACGGCAAGACCAACTCATCTTATGCAACACCTCCTACCTTTGGAAATACTCCGTTCATTAATAGCGGGAGCGTTTCGCATTCACCCCTTGTCAATATCTAACCACCGTACCACTTCCAATCACGCGACGCCTTTGGACTTTAATATCTGTTTTCCCGGCAACGACCTGATTAATGACTTCAGTAGCATCTAGGTAATCGGCTAATGCAATAGACAAGCCACCCGCCTCACACCCATAACGATCTCGGGTAGTATCGGACGAAACTTCTTCACGCTCTTTCTCAATGCCCTTTTTCCTGTCCTCGTAATCGAAGGGGCCATACTTAATCCAGATTGCTCGGATTCTCTCCGCGCACCTTGTCTGTGCACGACACCCCCCAGCTATTGCCAACGCGTATTCAAAACAAGCGGACTTGTAGTCACCTCTCTCCTCAAGTTCCATTCCCTTTTCGAGTCTCCGACTCGCCGCTCGCACGTTAACGGCTTTCAACACAAGCCAAATTATCCCTAATGCAACTATTACTGCTGTAAAATACAGCACCTTCTTCCCCCGCCAGTTTCCTCACACTTATTGTTTTTAAGGAACCCCTCCTCAGCTACGAGTAGAACCGAGAAATAAAGATCCTATTCCTATAGAGGTGGATCAAAGCCTTCCCTGATTTCGTAAACAGGAAAGCGATGTGTCTGCCTCCGGGAATCCTCTTAGCAGGATTCGGTAACATTCTCCCATAATGGATGACGTTCCTTCTCCAGAAATCCAGCCCGATGTGGGTGGGCTCTGCTAGCCCGGGGACATTGATCTTGAACGGTACGCTTGGCTTCAGGCCGACGAGAATGACCGCTGTGGGATCTTGAGTCAATGGAACTGGTTGAATAGTCTCGCGCCTCCCGATCTCGTCCAAAAGATCTTGAGCCCTTTTCAACTGCTCAGGCGTGGATGAGTCGTTTCTCTCCAGCTGGGTCAGCTCCTCCCACAACTGCTCTTCCAGAAATTGCTTCAGCAATCCCCACGGATCGATGAAGTTGACCGGGTTGTTGCGGACAAAGCTGTACACATTCGGGCCGTCGAGCTGGCCCAGGGGATCCGGGGTCAGCCAGCGGGCGAGGTCAGGGCGGTAGTAGCGGACGCCGAAATAAGACAGCCCCGTGGCAGCGGAGAAAGGCTTGCTCGAGAAACCCACCGTCATTGCTTCGGCTCCGCCTCGCAATGACGAGGAAAGGACCTCCC
>CAYFHV010000031.1:0-13504 GCA_964343105.1 uncultured Planctomycetia bacterium
GGACGTTGCTGCTTAAGCTTGCTACGTTGGAAGCATGGCGGCCGGCACACTCTACCTCGTGGGAACCCCCATCGGGAATCTAGGCGATATCACCTTCCGGGCGGTGGAAGTGCTGAAGGCCGTTTCCCTGATTGCGGCGGAGGATACCCGCCGCTCGCGGATCCTCTGCCAGAAATACGGGATCTCGGCGCCGCTGGTGAGTCTCAACGAGCACAACGAGCGCTGGCGGGCGCCGGAGGTGATCGGCCGGCTGAAAGCCGGAGAATCAGTCGCCCTGGTGACCGACGCGGGGATGCCGGTGGTGTCTGATCCGGGGGCGCATCTGGTCGAGCAGGCGGCGGCGGAAGGGATCCCGGTCACGGTGGTGCCGGGGCCCAGCGCGGTGACGGCGGCGCTGGCGGTCTCCGGGTTCCGCGGCGAGCGGTTCCGGTTCGAGGGATTCCCGCCGCGTAAAGAAAAAGCGCTTGCAGGATGGCTGCGGGGGCTGGCATCGGAGGAGACGCCGGTCATCTGCTTCGAGTCGCCGTTCCGGCTGGTGAAGACGCTGGAGGCGATCCAAGCGGTGCTGGGGGAGATTCCGGTCGTCGTGGCGCGGGAGCTCACCAAGCTGCATGAAGAGGTGACGCGCGGCTCGACAAGCGACTGTTTGAGGCGATATACTGGACGTTCTCCAAAGGGGGAGGTGACCCTCCTCTTTTGGCCGAAGAAGCGATGAATACGGTGACGGTTCATCCAACAGCAGTCATCGATCCCGAGGCGGAGATTGCCCCGGACGTCGAGATCGGCCCCTATGCGGTCATTGAGGGGCCGGTCCGGATCGGGCAGGGGACCAGGGTCTGGCCCCATGCGTATCTGGTGGCCCCCCTGGAGATCGGCGAGGAGTGCCAGATCCACGTCGGGGCGGTGCTGGGGCACCTGCACCAGGCGCTCCGGGAGCCGCAGGCCGGCGGGGTGCGGATTGGGGACCGGGCGATCATCCGGGAGTACGCCACGGTGCACCGGGCCTCGCAGCCGGGGGCCTGGACCACCATCGGGCCGGAGACGCTGCTCATGGGGCTGGCGCATGTGGCGCACGACTGCCACGTGGGATCCCGGGTGATCATCGCGAACGGAACGCTGGTGGCCGGGCATGTGACGATCGAGGACCGGGCGGTCCTCTCGGGGCATGTGGCGGTGCACCAGTTCGTCCGGATCGGGACGCTCTCTATGATCGCTGGGCTGGCGCGGGTGAACAAGGATGTCCCGCCCTATTTCCTGGTGAAGGGGGACTCCGAGGTGTGGGCGATGAACGGGGTGGGGCTAAAGCGGGCCGGCCTCTCGGCGGAGACGCAGGGCAAGATCCGGGAGGCATACCGCCTGCTCTACCGGGCGGGGCTCAACACCACCCAGGCGCTCAAGGCGATCCAGACGATGCCGGCCAGGCCGCCGGAGGTGGACCGCCTGGTCCGGTTCATCCAGGAGAGCGAGCGGGGGATCTGCCGGCATCACCTCCGGGTTCCCGAGGAATCGATCCTTGACATCGAGGACGAGGATGTGATTTAATTACTCTTAGGAAGCCTTTAAACTGGTCCTGAGAGGCCAGAAAGGGAGGGACGTGGGAAACGAGGCGGTTGTTTCAAAAGGAAGCTCATCTGCGTGCGGCGCGGGTGGGCTCTTTTTTTGCCCATGAGCGGCCGGGTGAAGACGCAGGTGCTGGATGGGGAGGCGATCCGCCGGGCGCTGGTGCGGATTGCGCATGAGATCGTCGAGCGCCACCAGGGGGCCGGGGGGATCTGCCTGGTGGGGATCCGCTCGCGGGGGGAGCTCCTGGCGCGGCGGCTGGCCGAGGCGCTCCGGGAGGTGACCGGCGAGTCGGTGCCGGTGGGGGCGCTGGACATCACCCTCTATCGGGACGACCTGAGCCGCATCGCCCCCAACCCGGTCGTGCATGCGACCGAGATCCCCTTCGATGTGACTGGCCGCCGGGTGGTAGTGGTCGACGACGTCCTCTTCACGGGGCGGACGATCCGGGCGGCGATGGATGCCCTGACCGACCTGGGGCGGCCCGAATCGGTGGAGCTGGCGGTCCTGGCGGACCGGGGGCACCGGGAGCTCCCCATCCGGGCGGACTACGTCGGCAAGAACCTTCCCACCTCGAAGAGAGAGCTGGTGCAGGTGCGGCTCCTGGAATCGGACGGGCGGGACGAGGTGGTGATCGAGGAGGCGGCCTGAAGATGCGCTGGACGAGGAAGGATCTTCTGGGACTGGAGGAGCTCAGCCGGGAGGAGCTTTCTCTTCTGCTGGATCAGGCCAGGGCCTTCAAGGAGATCTCCTTAAGACCGATCAAGAAGGTTCCGGCCCTGCGGGGCAGGACCGTCGCCCTCTGCTTCCTGGAGCCCTCCACCCGGACGCGGGCCTCCTTTGAGCTGGCCGCCAAGCGATTGTCCGCGGACATCCTCTCCTTCCAGGGGGCCTCCTCGAGTCTCGTGAAGGGGGAGACGGTGGTGGACACCGCCCGGAACGTGGAGGCGATGCGGGTGGACGCCATGGTGATCCGCCACAACACCAGCGGCATCCCCGCCCTGGTGGCGCGCGCGGTGAAGACCAGCGTCATCAACGCGGGAGACGGATCCCACGAGCATCCCACGCAGGGGCTGGTGGACCTCTTCACCATTCAGGAAAAGAAGGGGCGGATCCAAGGACTCCAGGTCCTGATCGTGGGGGACATCCTCCATTCGCGTGTTGCCCGATCCGATCTCTGGGGGCTCACCAAGCTCGGAGCCAAGGTGACGCTCTGCGGGCCGCCCACCCTTCTGCCGCAGGCGATGGAGCGGCTGGGGGCGAGGGTCTGCTATCGGCTGGAGGAGGCCCTTCCGCACGCCGATGTCCTCATTGCGCTGCGGCTGCAGCTCGAGCGGCAGGAGGAGCAGTACATCCCTTCCTTCCGAGAATACACCCGGGCGTACGGGATCGACCGCCAGAAGCTGGAGCTGGCCAAGCCGGAGCTGGTGCTCATGCATCCGGGGCCGGTCAACCGCGGGGTGGAGCTTTCGCCGGAGGTGGCGGACGGCCCGCAGTCGGTGATCCTCGAGCAGGTCACCAACGGGATCGCAGTCCGGATGGCGGTCCTCTACCTGGTCTGCGGCGCCCAGACCGGCGAGCCGGCTTCGGCACCTGCGCCGGAACCGGCTCCGGAGGGGGTGCCGACGTGAAGGGCTCCTCGCTCCTGATCCGGGGAGGCCGTCTGGTGGATCCGGCCCAGGGGCTGGACGAGACTGCCGATCTTCTCATCCAGGAGGGCAAGGTGGCCCGGATCGGCAGGAATTTGAAGGCGGAAGCCGCTCAGATCATCGAGGCCCGGGGCAAGGTGGTTGTCCCCGGCTTCATCGACCTGCACGTGCATCTGCGCTCTCCGGGGCAGGAGCACAAGGAGACGCTGGTCACCGGATCCCAGGCCGCGCTGCGCGGAGGATTCACCACCGTCTGCACGATGGCCAACACCGACCCGGTGGTGGACACCCCGGCGGTCGTCGAGTATCTCAAGGGGGAGAGTGCCAAGGTGGGGCTGGTGAACCTCCTGCCCTTTGCAGCGGTCACGATGGGATTGAAGGGGGAGGCGCTCACCGAGATGGGGGCGCTGGAGAAGGCGGGTGCGGTGGGGTTCTCGGATGACGGGATGCCGATCGCCAGCGCCAGTGTCCTGCGGCGTGCGTTGGAGTACAGCCGGATGACGGGGCGGCCGGTCATTGACCACTGCGAGGACAAAAGCTTGAGCGCCCACGGGGTTGCCCACGAAGGGGTGACCTCCCTGCGGCTGGGGCTGGCCGGGATCCCCGCGGAGGCGGAGACGGTCATGCTGGCGAGGGATCTGTTGCTTGCGGAGGCCACGGGCGGCCGGCTGCACGTGGCCCACGTGAGCACGGCGGCCGGCGTGGAGCTCATCCGGGCGGCGAAGAAAAAGGGGGTGGCCGTCACGGCGGAGGTGACCCCGCATCATCTCGTGCTCACCGAGGAGGCGCTCAACACCTACGACGCGCGGTTCAAGATGAATCCCCCCTTGAGGAGCCAGACGGACATGGCGGCGCTCCGCCAGGGGCTGAAGGAGGGCACCCTCGATGCGGTGGCAACGGATCATGCCCCGCACGCGCATGCGGAGAAGGAGACGGGATTGGTCCAGGCGCCCTTCGGGGTGATTGGGCTGGAAACTGCTCTGCCGGTTCTGCTCACGGAGCTGGTGGGATCGGGGGCGCTCACCCTTTCCGAGCTCATTGCGGCGTTGACCTGCCGGCCGGCGAAGGTCCTGGGGCTGGACCGGGGCACGCTGAAGGCCGGCGCGCCGGCGGACGTGACGATCTTGGATCCGGAGGCCGAGTGGGTCATTGACCCGGCGGCCTTTTCCTCGAAGAGCCAGAATAGCCCTTTCCTGGGCTGGAGGGTGAAGGGGCGAGTGACCGATGTCGTGAGGGATGGGGTGGTGAAGTACCGGCAGGGGCAGTTCCTGAACGGAACGGTCAGATGAATCGGGCGGTTCTGCTCTTTTTGGCGGGGGCGATCGGGCTGGCGGGACGGGCCGCGTTCGCCGAGGAGGGGCCGGCGCTCTCCAAGAAGGAGCTGGCGCCTCTGGTGGAACAGGAGCTGGCGCTCCCGAAGGAGGCGCTGGAGATCGGGCGAAAGGCCTCGAGCTGGAAGAGCTACCGGGCCGAGTTCGCCCTGGAGGCGAAGGAGGAGGGCGGAGGGCTGTTCAAACTGCGAGGGGTCCTTCTCTTCAAGCAGCCGAACCTCAGGCGCCTGGAGATTTGGGAAGGGGACAGCGTGGAGCCGACGCAGATCCTGGTTTCCGACGGGAAGGTGGAGTGGCAGTACCATCCGCAGAACGCGGTGGTGTACCGGCTTGCGGAGCCGGTGACCCCCCCAGGCCCCCATCGGCCGTTTGGCGAGGCCCAGCCGGGAACGGTCCGGTTCATCGAGCGGGCGGGCGAGGCCGGGCAGGGCCGGCTCCGGTTTGAAGCGGAGCCGATCCCCGCCGCGGTGGAGGCATACGCCTCCGCGATCCAGAAGCTCCGGATCGAGGTGTCTGAGGAGGATGGGCTGGCGAGGGAGCTCCTCCTGCTGGATCCGGACGGGAATACGGTGCTCACCCAGCGCTTCACGAAGGTGGAGGTCAATGTCCCAACGGACGCGACCGGTTTTTCCTTTGTCCCAACGGAAGGGGTGGCGGTGATTGATGTGCCCCGGCCTGAGCCGGTCGAGGCCAAGGAGCCGTAGGTCTCATTCAAATGAAGGAGGTGGCGCGCATGCGTTCGACTTGGATGACGTGGGCAAGCTTGCTTGGGTTGGTGATCTTCGCGACGGGGGCGTCGGTCGAGGGGCTCCAGGAGGCCCGGCGCTGGCAGCGGTACGGCGATATCCCCACCGCGCTGGGGCAGTGGGATGCGGCTTATGTCTACTACCGCAGGATCGCGGAGCTCTTCCCGGATACCGCACGGGGCAGATACGCCGCCTCACGCTCCCGGCGGATGCGCAGCAAGCTCCTCCGGCCGGAGCGGGGGCCGGGGGAGGAGAGCGGCGCCGCGTGGGTGGGGGAGTTCATCGATTTCCTGACCTGGCCTTAGATCTGAAGGGGGCGGGTGCGGTTTCTCGTCACACCGGAGCTGGGCCGACTGGCCCGGTGGTTGCGGCTCCTCGGATACGACACAGCGTATGCGCCGCTGGGCCAGCCGTGGCGCGAGGTCCTCATCCAGGCGATGCAGGAGCAGCGGCTGCTGGTCGCGCGGGACGGACGGTACCGGGGCGGACGGGGCGTGCAGGTCGTGAGGATCACCAGCGACCGCTTGAGGGACCAGCTCAAGGAATTCCTGGCGGCGCTGAAGGCCGCTCCAGAGGAAGGGGCAATCTTCAGCCGGTGCCTGCGCTGCAATGAGCCGCTGGAGGAGATGCGGAGGGAGTCGGTGGCTGCAAGGGTTCCCCCCTACGTCCTTCGGACGGCCAAGGAGTTCGTGCGCTGTGCGCGGTGCGATCGGATCTACTGGCCGGGGACGCACCTGGATCTGGCAGAGGCATTCTTGAGAGAGGTTTCGGGATGAAGATCGTTGCCGATTTCCACCTGCATTCCAAGTACAGCCGGGCGACAAGCAGCCGGCTGGACCTGGACCTTCTGGCGCAGTGGGCCAGGTACAAGGGGATCCAGCTCCTGGGGACCGGCGACTCGACGCACCCCCTGTGGATGCAGGAGCTCAAGTCCAAGCTCAAGCCCGCCGCCGGGGGCCTGTATGAGTACAACGGGGTCTGGTTCCTTCCGACCGCGGAGGTGAACACCCTGTTCCTCTCGGGTGCGAAGAGCCACCGGATCCACATCCTGCTCTTCTTCCCGAGCCTCGAGGTAGCGCAGGCACTGAACCAGAAGCTGGCCCGGTACGGGGATCTGAACAGCGACGGCCGGCCCTCCCTGCGGCTCTCCGCCCGGGATCTGACGAGGATGGCGCTCGACACCTCGCCGAAGATCCTGGTCGTTCCGGCGCATGCGTGGACGCCCTGGTTTTCAATCTTTGGCGCCAACTCCGGGTTCGACACGGTGGAGGAATGCTTCGGGGACGAGGCGAAGGAAATCCACTGCCTGGAGACGGGGCTCTCCAGCGATCCGGCCATGAACCGGCGCCTGAGCCGGCTGGACCGCTACACCTTGATCAGCAACTCCGACTCGCACTCGGCCCAGCGGATCGGCCGCGAGGCGAATGTCTTTGACTGCGAGCCCGGCTACGACCCGATCGTCTCGATCCTGAAGACCAAAGACACGAAGCGGTTCCTCTACACGATAGAGTTCTTCCCGGAGGAGGGGAAATACCACTACGACGGCCACCGGCTCTGCAAGGTGCGCGTTTCACCCGAGGAGGCGGCCCGGCGGGGCAACCGCTGCCCGGCCTGCGGGAGGAAGGTGACGGTCGGGGTGATGCATCGGGTCGCCGAGCTGGCCGATCGGCCGGAGGATTACCGTCCCGCGCAGGAGATCCCCTTCAGGCATCTGGTGCCGCTGGACCAGATCATCGCCGAGGCGCGCGGGGTGGGGGTGGGGAGTAAATCGGTCGAGCAGGAGTACCTGGATCTGGTGCAGCGGGTCGGGACAGAGCTGGAAATCCTGCTGGAGCTGCCGGAGGAGGCCCTGCGCAAGCAGCTGTCGGCCCGACTCCTCGACGGGATCCTGCGGGTGCGCAGGTCGCAAGTGGAGATCCTGCCGGGATACGACGGGGAGTATGGAAAGGTGAAGATCTTCAAGGAGGGACAGGAGTCGGCTGGGGAGAAGCAGCTGACCCTGTTTGAGTAGGCGGCGGTGAGGGCGAAGTCGCGCGCTGAACTGTGCAGATTCCTAGCCTTCAGGGGTGCGCGAGGGGGTCCGCCCCTCGCCTTCCTCGGAGGAGGGTGGCCCCAGAGGGAACCCTCGGTTCCCTCTGGATCGCGGAGGCGCTAGCCGGAGCGATGGCGGGACTCACCGCTTCCATGGAGGCGCTGATCCAGGCGCTGAAGAAGCTTCCCGGCGTGGGGCCCCGCACCGCCGAGCGGTACGTCTTCTTCCTGCTGAGTCAGCCGACTGCCGTGGCCCGGGAGATGGCCCAGGCGATCCTGCGGGTCAAGGAGACGATCGGTTTCTGCAGGGCCTGCTTCAACCTGGCCGACGAGCAGCTCTGCGCCATCTGCCGGGACCCCGGCCGGGACCGGGCCCTCCTCTGTGTCGTGGAGGATCACCGCTCCATCCGGGCCATCGAGAAGGCCGGCGGATACAAGGGGCTCTACCACGTCCTGCTGGGGGCCCTCTCGCCGCTCGACGGGATCGGGCCGAAGGATCTGAGGATCCAGGAGCTCAAGGCGCGGGTGAGGGCGGGCGGGATCCGCGAGGTGATCCTCGCCACCGACTCCGACCTGGAGGGTGAGACAACTGCGCTCTACCTGGTGCGGGAGCTCAAGGAGGTCGGGGCCGGCGCGGGTGCGGGGGCAGGCGCTGGCGCAGGCGCGGGCGCGGGCGCTGGCGCGGGCGCCGCTGAGGGCGCTGCCGCCCCGCTGAAGATAACGCGCCTGGCCGTCGGGATCCCGATGGGCTCCAGCGTCGAGTACGCGGATCAGCTCACGCTGACGCGGGCGATGGAGGGCCGCCGCAGCCTCTAAGCTCTTTCGGATGACCCGTCCCCCTTCCGGCGCCATCGATCCCCGTCAGTACATGGACCCCGCCTTCCGCGGGGATGTCCGGTTCCTCACCTCCCTGCTGGGGGAGATCATCCGCGAGCAGGAGGGCAGGGCCTTCTTCCGGACGGTGGAGCGGATCCGGATCCTCGCCAAGGCGAGCCGCAGCGCCGGGGCGCGTGGTGGCGCTTCCGCCAGCGCCAGCCGCGCCGCCGGCGCCGGCGAGGTGCTGCGCCTGCGGCGGGCGATCGAGCAGCTTCCTTATCTTCAGGCGCTCAAGGTCGCGCGGGCCTTCACCATCTACTTCCAGCTCGTCAACCTGGCCGAGGAGGCCCAGCGGATCCGCCGGATCCGCTGGTACGAATCGCAGCCGGGCCGGCATCTGGAGATGTCCCTCCCCTGGGCGGCGCACCGCCTGAAGGCCGCCAGGGTGTCCGCGGGCGCGGTCCTGCGCTCCCTGCGGCGGGCGAAGGTGATGCCGGTCCTCACCGCGCATCCCACCGAGGTGCGCCGGCGCACCACCATGGATCATCTGGCGGAGATCGCGGCCGCCCTCGAGGCGTGGCACCACCCGCAGGCCACGCCCGACGAGCGGCGGCGGCAGGAACGGAGGATCCGCGAGAGCCTGGAGATCCTCTGGATGACCAACGAGGCCAGGCAGCGGAAGCTCACCGTGGCCGACGAGGTCTCGCAGACCCTCTTCTTCGTGGAGCGGACCATCCTCGGCCTCGTGCCCGGGATCTACGAGGATCTCTCGGAGCTTCTGCGCACGCTGGATCCATCGGGCCGATCGCGGTCCCGGCCGCCCACGTTCATCCGCTTCGGCTCCTGGGTCGGGGCGGACCGCGACGGCAACCCCTCGGTCACGCCGGAGGTGACCTGGTCTACGGCGCAAGCGCACCGGGCGCTCATCCTGGAGTTCTACCAGCGGCGCGTGGAGGATCTCATCCGCCGCTTCTCCCAGGCGGAGAACATCCGGCCGGCCGCTCCGGCCCTGCGCGCCTCGCTGGCGCGCGACCGGAGGGATCTGCCCGATGCGGCGCGGCAGCTCGCCCGCTACGAGGCGTCGGAGCTGTACCGGAAGAAGCTCTCTTACATCCATACGCGGCTCCTGCGGACCGGCACCGCCACGCGCCAGCCGGGCGGCTATTCCGATTCGCGGGCCCTGGCGCGGGACCTGCGGCTCATGCGGGAGAGCTTGAGCGCCCACGGCAGCCGGTACGCCGCGCAGGAGGTCGAGCAGCTCCTGCGCCAGGTAGACACCTTCGGGTTCCATTTGCTGCAGCTCGAGTTCCGGGAGCATCGCTCCCGGATCATCGCGGCGGCCGAGGAGATCCTGCAGAGGATCCTCGGCCGGCCGGTCCGCTGGCCCAAGCTTGACGAAGAGGGGCGGGTCGCGCTTCTCCGGCGCGGCGATCTCCTGACCCCGCGCGGCGGCCTGCGGGATCTATCGCCGGCCGCACAGGATGTCCTCGAGCAGTTTCGCACGATGCGCCGGATCCAATCCGAGCTCGACCCCAACCTGGCCCGCACCTACCTTGTCAGCATGACGCAGAGCCCCAGCGACCTCATGGCGGTGCTGGCCCTGGGCGCCTGGGCCGGTCTGGCGCGAGGGCTCTCCCCGCGATCCCGGCGCCGATCCCGGCGCCGGCACCGGCGCCGTCGCCCCGAGGCCTCCTTCGACATCGTTCCCCTCTTTGAGACGATCTCCGACCTGACCGGCAGCGCCGAGATCCTCGCCACGCTCTGGCGCGACCCGGTTTACCGGCGGTATCTCCAGGCGCGGGGAGGGCATCAGGAGGTCATGCTCGGCTACTCCGATGCCAACAAGGACGGCGGATACCTGGCCGCGAACTGGGCCCTCTACCGGGCGCAGGAATCCCTGGTGGAGACGGCCCGGCGCCACCGCGTCCGCCTCACCCTGTTCCACGGCAAGGGGGGCACGATCGACCGGGGCGGGGGACTCAGCCACCGGGCCATCCTCGCCCAGCCCTTTGCGGCCCCCGAGGGCCGCATCAAGATCACCGAGCAGGGGGAGGTGGTGGCCGCCAAGTACAGCGATCCGGTGATCGCCGAGCGCAACCTCGAGCAGATGGTCAGCGCTGTCCTCCTGGCGAACCTGGCGCCGCCGGTCTCGCGGGTCAGCCGCCGGCAGCTCCGCCGCTGGGAGGAGATGATGGAGGAGCTGGCCGACCGCTCGGCGGCGGCGTACCGCGCCTTTGTCTTCGAGAGCAGGGAGTTCCTTTCCTATTACCTGCAGGCGACCCCGATCCAGCTTTTCCTGGAGAAGCCGGTCGCCGGAACGCGGCCCGGCGCCCGGCCGGGGGCTGGGCCACAGGGACTGTCCCCCCCACCCGTCATTTCGACCCCGAACGAAGTGAGGGGGAGAAATCTCGCTTTTTCCCTCGAGGGCCTGCGCGCGATCCCCTGGGTCTTCAGCTGGATTCAATCCCGGCACATGCTCTCCTCCTGGTACGGCATCGGCTCGGCGATCGAGGCGTTCCGCAGCCGGCACGGCACCGCGGGCCTCAAGGAGCTGGGGATCATGGCGCGCAGTTGGCCCTTTGCCCGCGTTCTCTGGGACAACGCCCAGGCCTCCCTGGCAAAGACCGACCTTAAGATCGCAGCCGCCTACGCCAGTCTCGTGCGGCCGGCCGCCGTCCGCCGCCGCGTATTCGACCAGATCCGCACCGAGTACAGCAAATCCGTCCACGGGGTGCTCGTCGTCACCGGCTGCCGGCACCTCCTCGAGACCCAGCCGGTCCTGAGGAACTCCATCCTCCTGCGCAACCCCTACGTCGATCCCCTGCACATCCTGCAGGTCCGCTGCCTCGAGGAGCTGCGGCGCTCCGGCGGCGCCGGCCGGCGGCGAGGCCGCTGGGTGGATCTGCTGCGGCTGACCGTCCACGGCGTCGCCTACGGGATGAAATCCACCGGTTAATTTCCCTGCTAAATTGCCCATTTTGCCATCCATTTTGTGGTATCCTTTAGGTAGAAGGGTTAATCGAACACTCAAGGTTAGTTTGACGCAGGGAGAACTGCATGCGTGAGCGGCGAG
Organism: uncultured Planctomycetia bacterium; assembly: GCA_964343105.1. Classification (GTDB taxonomy): domain Bacteria; phylum Omnitrophota; class Gorgyraeia; order 1-14-0-20-64-10; family 1-14-0-20-64-10; genus CAYFHV01. The sequence continues at coordinate 11,207 of CAYFHV010000031.1, forward strand.
CCACAATCCGAGTTCCCTTCGGTGCCGAGGGAACGTACGAGCCGGGCAAGGGTCTGAGCGCCCCGCGGCTCGGCTTCAGCCAGGACCTCAGTCTTGGCGGGATGCGCCTCGGTACCGCTGAGCGGCTCGAGCCCGGCGAACGGATTCACATCTCCATTCCTCTTCCCGCCGAGGGCCCTATCTCCATGCGCGGGGTGGTCGTCTGGTCCCGCGAGGCCTACCGGGCAGGGCAGGCCGGCTACGAATGCGGCCTGCGCTGGACCGAGGTGGATCCGGCCTCCCAGGCGCGCCTCAACGCCTTCCTCACCAGCGCCACGCGGGATGCCTCCATCACCCTCTCTTCAGGCGGCGCCATCCTGCCGACAACGAACTGGCCCAGGGCCGTCCTCTTCTCGGTCGCCGCGGCCGCGCTTCTCTTGATCGCCGGCATGACCTGGCTCAACTGGTTCCGGATGTCCCTGCAGGCCCAGTCGTACCGCTACAGCTCCGACGCCTACCAGCGGATGATCGAGCACCACTGGAGCCGGCACTTCTAAAGCCGCCTCCGGCCGCCGTCATCGTTTACAGCACCACGGTTTCCCGGTAAACTGTCTCTTCGTATTCCCCGGTAGCTCAGTCGGTAGAGCGGCTGACTGTAAACGTCAATTAGCAGCCCTGGCCGGAAACGGTCAGGTGATACAGCGAGTAAATTCAGGGAACCCCTGTGGGGTGGGTGGAGCTGCCGTCCCGCAGGGCAATCCTGAGCCAAGCCCCACTTGTCATCCCCGCGTAAGCGGGGATCAGGTTGGGAAGGTGCAGAGACTAGACACTCGCCACCTCAAGCACGTTGTCATCCCCGCGTAAGCGGGGATCTGACGGTTGCCATGGTGAAGGGATAGTCCTACCCCCTCGGCAACGAGGGAAGGTCGTAATCAGCATGTCCCAGGTTCGAGTCCTGGCCGGGGAGCCACTTTGGTTCTAGTTCGCGGTCCGTGGGTAAGGCCTGCGCGCTTCTCAGGGCGTTCCCTTCCGTAGGAGTGGTTAAGTCCTGAGGGCGCGGCGCGCGGGGGCCACGGGCCGCTTTTCTTTTCACAGGAGCCGCTTCAGTTCTTCCGCGTCGATCTGCGTGCCGCGGAGGATGGCCCGGAGCGTTCCCTGTTTGACGGGTTTTGAGCCGTGCATGGGAATGGTTGCCCTCCTGGAGAAGTCCTCCCGGTGCCGCAGGAGGACGTGGGAACCCTTTTGCCGAAGGACTACAAAACCGATCTTCTCGAGAGCGTTAACGAGGCGAGCGCCTGAAGCTTGGGGCAGGGAACTCACGCAGCGATTTCGATCTCCTTGAAATGCACGTCATCGGAAGGGATGGGTTGCCGGTCGACAACAAGCCCTTCCACGTAAAGCTCGATGGCCTCCTTGATGTTCCTGATCGCTTCCTCTTCCGTCTCTCCTTGGCTGGCGCACCCAGGCAAGGCCGGAACGAAGACCGAGAAACCGCCCTCTTTTTCCGGCTGAAGGACAACATGGAATTTTCGAGTCATCGTTTATGCCTCCTCATCCATACAAGTTTAGCATGGATCATCGCTTGGAGAGACTTGGTTTAGCAACGCCGCTGCCGGGCTGGCCCGGCGGCGGGGGACAGCCCAGCGGGCTGGCTGGCCTGGAGGCGCCTCCTTGGGGCCGGGGATAAAAGAGGGGCGGCGAGGCGGGCGGTAAAGGACCCGCGCCGGAAGGCCAGACAGAGGCCCGGCGTTCAGCCGGGCCTGGCGGAGCGGTGGGGGGCCGCGCGGCCCAGCGCGGCCGCGGCGCCGGCCAAGGCGCCGCTCCCCTTCGCGCCCGACCCCCCCCGGCGCGCTCACCCGGGCGGGGTGGGGAGGAGGGCGCGAGTAAACCGGCGAGCCCGCCGGGCGCCTCCCCCGAAGATCGGGTAACTCAGAGGAGTTCGAGAGGGGGCCTCACCGTCTCGGCCCCCCTCGCCACCCTCGCGCTCCTTATTCGTCGCGCGGCGAGACTGGCCGGGGTTCCCTCTTGTCTTCCGACGCAGCTTGATTGAAAATATGTTCGGAGTTCGTCCGACAATCGGAGCCACTTCGCAGGATGGCCGTTTTTGGCCACAATCGAAAACGGTAACCCCGAAGTAGGCGCTGGGCGAAGCGCCCAGGCAGCCCGGCGTCAGCACCGCCCGGGTCGGCTGCTGCTCCCCGCGCGAGCTCGACTCGAGCAGAACGCCCCCGCGGTGGCGGCCTACCGGGCGAGCTTCACCGGTCCAGCTGGCCGAGCTCGAGGAGCGCGTCGGTCCCTTGCCCGCCAATACCCGTGCTT
>CAYFHV010000032.1:0-7071 GCA_964343105.1 uncultured Planctomycetia bacterium
TACCTCCTGGGCTTTCTGCTCTTTTTCGTTGTCTTCACGGTGGGCGCCCCCACCACCATGACGAAGGTGGGGCGCGTGCTGGAGGGATACCCGGCCGCCGCGGCAGGGGTCCAGACCGGCGATCGGATCCTGGAGGTGGGCGGCCGTCCGGTCACGAGCTGGGAGGAGATGACGCGCGCGATCCAGGGGCAGACCGAGCCGTTCTCCATGGTCGTGGAGCGGGCTGGCCGGCGTTTCACCAGGGAAGTGGAGCCCCGCGTCGGGGAGCGCCGGAGCTGGCTGGGAGGCCTGCGCAGGACCGGCATGATCGGCATCACCCCATCGGATGAGGTCGAGATCCGGCGCTATCCGCCAGGAGAGGCCCTCTCCAAGTCCGCGGCGCAGATCGGGTTTCTCACGCGCGTGACCCTGCTCGCCCTGTGGAACATCCTCACGGGGGCCTTATCCCTCAAGGAGACGATCACGGGTCCCATCGGGATCTTCGTCATCACCTCCTCGGTGGCCGAGCAGGGGATCCGGTCGCTGCTCCAGCTCATCGCCGTCCTGAGCACCAGCATCGGCCTCTTCAATCTTCTCCCGATCCCGGTCCTGGATGGAGGGCATCTGGCGTTTCTCACGGCGGAGCGGTTTCGCGGCCGGCCGGTGAGTCTCCGCGCGCAGGAGGCGATGACCCGGACGGGGCTGGTCTTCCTCCTGCTCCTCCTGGCGGTGGTGACCTACAACGACCTCGTGAAGTTTGAGATCGGCCAGCGTCTCCGCGGCCTCTTAGGGGGCCGCTGAGGAGGGGGTATAATGGGAGCGGAACCGTCAGGCACAGCGATGGCGACGACTGAGACGATAATCCGGCGGCGCAGCCGGCCTGTCCGCGTGGGCGACCTCGAGATCGGCGGGGAGGCCCCCGTGCGGGTGCAGTCCATGACGACGACCCCCACGCAGGACGTTCCCCGGACGGTCCGGCAGACTGCGGATCTCGCCCGGGCGGGCTGCGACCTGGTGAGGATCACGGCCCAGACTACCGTCGAGGCAGCCGCCCTGGCCGCGATCCAGGCCGGCCTGCGCGCCGAGGGGATCCGGGTCCCGCTGGCGGCGGACATCCACTTCAATCCGAAGGCGGCGCTGGAGGCGGCGGAGCATGTGGAGAAGGTCCGGGTGAACCCGGGCAACTTCGCCGATTCGAAGCGGTTCGCCCAGCGTGAGTACACGGACGAGGAGTACCGCGCGGAGCTGGATCGGATCCGAACGAGCTTCGCCCCCCTCGTCGAGAAATGCCGGGCGCTGCACCGGGCGATCCGGATCGGCACCAACCACGGCTCCCTCTCGGACCGGATCATGAACCGCTACGGAGATACAGCCGCCGGGATGGTGGAGTCGGCGCTGGAGTACCTGCGGGTCGCCGAATCGCTGGGGTTTGGCGAAACTGTCTTCTCGATGAAGGCGTCCAACCCGGTCGTCATGCTGCATGCCAATCGCCTGCTGGTACAGGCCCTGGACCGCCAGGGGGTCCCCTACCCGCTGCACCTGGGGGTCACCGAGGCGGGGGAGGGGCAGGATGCACGGATCAAGTCGGCCCTGGGGATCGGCGTTCTCCTGGCGGAGGGGATCGGCGACACAATCCGGGTTTCGTTGACGGAGGATCCGGTCCGCGAAGTTCCCGTCGCACGGGCGCTTGCCGGGTGGGCCGCCGAGCGGTGGTCTCAAGCTCGGCAGGTGGCGGGGCCGCTGCATCCTTTTCAATGGGCCCGCCGGATCTCCGCCCCAGCGCTTCACGGGACGATCCCGATCGGCGGAGAGGAGCCGGTCAAGGTCGGCCTGGCGCGGGCGGATGTTCCCCATCCCCGGCAGGCGGGCGGCCGGGACACCCCGTGCGAGTTTGTGCTGGAGAACGCCCCGGAGCGAGGGGCATCCCTCGTCTCGGGGACAGTACCGGGGACAGTCCCCATTCGGGGACAGTCCCCGGAGGGGAAGTTCCATCTGCTCCAGGCCGAGGAGCTGTTGGACGAGGGCAGGCGCCTCGCCCGGCGGTTGGAGGAGGCCGGGGATCGGCGGCCGCTGATCCTGGTCTGGGACGCCCGCCGGTTCCAGTCGGAAGGAATCGGTTTCCTCATCGAGGCGGCGGTGCAGATGGGAGGGCTTCTGGTGGACGGGATCGGCGATGCGGTGGTGATCCGTTCCCGCTTCCCCGCGGATCGGATGCTGCGGCTCGCCTACGACATCCTCCAGGCGGCCCGGGTCCGTTCGGTGAAGACCGAGTACATCGCCTGCCCGGGATGCGGGCGGACCCTCTTTGATCTGGAGCCGGTGACACAGAAGATCAAGGCGAAGACCAGCCACCTCAAAGGGGTGAAGATCGCCATCATGGGCTGCATCGTCAACGGCCCCGGCGAGATGGCGGATGCGGACTTCGGATACGTGGGCGGCTCCCCGGGCACCGTCAATCTCTACGTGGGAAAGGAGATGGTGGAGCGCGCCATCCCCAGCGAGGCCGCACCGGACAAGCTCATCGAGCTCATCAAGGCCCACGGCAAGTGGGCCGACCCCTCCTAATTCAAATCCCGGGCTGAGTTATGCTGCTGTGCCCAGGCGATCCAGCTTCTCAGCGATCCAGATTTTGATCAGCGAGGTTCGAGGCACGCCAATGCGCGATGCTTCCTGATCTACTTTCTCGAGCAGATCCCTTGGGACATCCACATTGATCCGCTGAGTCGGATGCCGAGCCTTCGCTGAAGCCAAATCCAGGTAAGGGGTCAAATCCCCCTTTTTCTCAAAGGCTCGATCAAACTCTTCCGCTGGGATGGCCTTTTTGGATGATCTCATGGTAGAGCCACTCCTCCTTTCTGTGACTCCGTCGGGCTGAGATCAGCCGGACGGTTTCGCCACGCATCGTAGTGATGCAGGAATACAGTTTGTTGCCTAACCGACCAATGATCAGGAACCTTTCCTCTCCTACGGTTCTGGCCTTGACCACGACCGCCGGAACTTCCCACAACGCCCGTGCCTGATCCAGCGACAGGCCATGCTTCTTTAGGTTAGCCGCCGACTTCTCTGGATCGAATTCAAACTCCATACATTAAATATACCATATTCCCCCTAAAACAGTACGTTTTTAATACCTAGCTGCAGTCGAGGCGGGGCTTACTTACTGGGGTGGGGTCCAGGCGTAGGCGGTGGGGAGGAGGTACGGGTCGGGGTTCAGGTAATCGTAAACGTTCCGAACGCGCTTTGTCGGGCCAGCCATGCTGTCATGTTCTTTGTGAACGAACAGGTCAATGATCACCTTGCCGCGATACTCCCTCACCGAGTTAACAATGACTCGGTCCCCCAGATAATGCGAAACTCGGTGGACGAGTTGCTTGCCGTCGTTAATCAAAAAGGCGAGCTCAAGGCAATGCTCGGTGGCGCTTTCGTTCTGGGCGATAACCACGGCCGCGTCTTTTAGGCCGTCGTGATTGAAGTCGCCGTAAACATATCGGCCCTCATAATGCATGGCATGATGGAGGCGGCCTTCCCTCGTCAGGCGATAACCGTCGACGAGTGTTACCTTTTCAACGATGTACGGACTGGTGGTGAGGTAAGCCATGTTACCAAACAGCTTATGTGCTTCCGCCCGGGCTCGGTGCTCATGCAGAAAAACGACACAGAAGACAAGCCCTGATGCGACGCAAATTCCTCCGATTCCCCACCGCTTCAGGCGCATATGAAGACCGGCCTGTCGTCGATCGTCCGCCAGCGCCCCTCCGTGCACCAGGCCTGCTGTTTCCTGGGTTTCTTTTGCTTCTTGTTCTTGTCGGCCGGTGACTTGATGGCGAATTCCGCTTCGTAACGGAAAACATCCTCGACATATTCCTTGGTCTCTCGCTCCTTGGCTGGAGTGGTTCCGGCCTCGGCAATGAAGTCTCGAACGTCGCCCCATAGCCGGGGATTCTTCCCGGCCTGTTCGGCAAGACGCTGAGCGCCGGCGATACGACCCTCGCCGGCGTTGAAGGCGCCAACGACAAACTTTTTACGCTCCGAGAGATTCCTAACCGCGGTGGTGTGCCTCCTCCCTGGCAAATCGGTATTTTGACCGAACATCTTATAGAGGTCCTTCAGGTATCTTGCCGCTGCGGAAGAGGCACGATCGATGTCGAAACGTTGATCGTTCTGTTTGGAAACTTTCAGGCCATACCGGATCGCCGTCTCCGGTTCAAATTGAAAATGGCCGGCCGCTTTTGGCGACCCTCTCGTTCCAACCAGAATGCCGGGAGGCGCTTTCAAGCGCCCTGCGTACATGGGGAGTCTCACGCTTGAGCCACACATCTACGTCGGAGGTCTGTTTTCTGGGCATGCTCTTTGCTCCAATTCCTCGCGGAGACATTATCGCACTGAACATCCGGTTTTCGAGGCCACTTGTTGCCGTGATACACTGGGGGGCCGGTTAGGCGGCTGACGAGAGGGCTGGGGCCTGGTAGGCCAGCTGCGCTGGTTCGCCGGAGAAGCACCCGTGCCGGAACTGCGTGAGAAAATCGGCTACGGGTCCCTCAGGTGCGGTTCCAAAATCGTCCCGTCGGCCCGGCCTTGTGGGAGCCGACCGAAGGCTTTCCGGCGGATTGACCCTGTTTCCGGCGCCATGCTAGAGTAATGATCCCATGGTCGGTCGAAGCGAGCTGGTTGACCCCCTGAACGAAACCTGCGCGGGAGCCGGAAGGGCCAGAGCGCGCTTTGGGAAGCCATGCGCTGGTCGCTGACGTACATCCCCACTCTTCGCGAGACCCCCGCCGAGGCGGAGATCCCAAGCCACCGCCTGATGCTGCGGGCCGGCCTCATCCGTAAGCTCTCCGCCGGCACCTACTCTTACCTTCCGCTGGGATTCCGGGTTCTCCACAAGGTCATCCAGGTGATCCGCGAGGAGATGACGCGGGCGGGGGCGCTGGAGGTTCTTCTGCCGGCCCTGCAGCCGGGCGAGCTGTGGAAGCGTTCCGGCCGCGACAGTCAGATGGGGGAGCAGATGATCCGCTTCAAGGATCGGCATGGGAAGGAGACGGTGCTGGGGCCCACCCACGAGGAGGTGGTGACCGATCTGGTTTCCGGCGAGCTGCGCTCCTACCGGGACCTGCCCAAGACCCTCTTTCAGATCCAGACCAAATTCCGGGATGAGCCCCGGCCGCGGTTCGGGGTGATCCGTTCCTGCGAGTTTCTCATGAAGGACGCCTACAGCTTCGACCGGGATGAGGCGGGGATGAATGTGAGCTACCAGAGGATGTACGACGCCTATTCAAGGATCTTCTCCCGGTGCGGCCTGGAGGCGATTCCCGTCGAGGCGGAGACCGGGGTGATGGGGGGAGAGGATTCTCACGAGTTCATGGTGCTGGCGGAGAACGGCGAGGACCGCGTGGTGCGCTGCTCCTCCTGCTCCTATGCGGCCTCGCTGGTCCGCGCGGCGGTGGGGATCCCGATCGTCCACACCCGGCCCGCAGGCGACTCCCCGAAGCCGGTCCAGGTGGTCGATACGCCGGGCGTCTCCTCCGTGGAGAAGGTGAGCCAGCTCCTGCGCGTGGAGCCGAACCGGCTCGTAAAGACCTTGGTTTACCGGGCGGATTCCCAGCTGCTCGTCGCCCTGGTGCGGGGCGACCACGAGGTCAACCCCGAGAAGCTGCGAAAGGCCGCCGGCGTGCAGGCCCTGGAGATGGCGGATGCCGCCGCGATCGAGAAGCTGACCGGCGCCCCGGTCGGTTTCGCCGGCCCGGTGAACCTCCAGGGGGGCCGGCTCATCGCGGATCCGGCGGTGATCCAGGTGGTCAACGCCGTCACCGGCGCCAATCAGGCGGACAAGCACCTCGTCAACGTCAACCCGGGACGCGATTTCAAGCCGGAGGAGGTCGCGGACATCCGCTTCGCCGCCGAGGGTGATCCCTGCGCCCGGTGCGGCAAGAAGCTGAAGCTGCTCGCCGCCATCGAGGTGGGGCACATCTTCCAGCTGGGGACAAAATACTCCGCAGCGATGGGCGCCACCTTCCTGGATGAGGACGGTAAACAGAAGCCCTTCGTCATGGGATGCTACGGGATCGGCGTCTCCCGGATTGTCCCGGCCGTCATTGAGACGCATCACGACGCCTCCGGGATCTCCTGGCCCTTTTCGATGGCGCCGTATCCGACGGTGCTCTTGCCCATCAATCCGGACGACGACGCCGTCCGGGAGGCGGCGGAAGGGCTCTATCGGGAGGCGGTGCAGGCAGGCGTCGAGGTCCTCTTGGATGACCGATCCGTGTCGGGCGGCGTCAAGCTCAAGGACGCCGACCTCATCGGATTCCCTTTGCGTATCCTCTTGAGCGAGAAGAGCCTAGCGAAAAAGTCCGTCGAGCTTAAGCGCCGCACCGAATCCGAGGCCACGCTTCTGCCCCTCTCCGAGGCGGTGGATCACCTCAAAAAGCTCCTTGACAGGGAGCAGCAGCCCGCCGGATAATGATTCTCTAATCGGAGTTCCTTCCCCTTCAAGCCGGGGATGAAAGTGGGAACGATTCGTTTCCCACTTTTTTGTTGTCCAGAAGATGCAGGACCCGACGGAGGAGATCACCCATCGCGTGCGGGATCTCATCGATCCCCTGTTGCGCAGCCGAGCGGTCGAGCTGGTGGAGCTCGTCTGCCGGCCGGCGGGAGGGCGTCTGCTCCTGCGGTGCCTCGTGGACACGGCCCGCGGGGTGACGGTGCAGGAGCTGAGCGAGCTCAACCGGGCCATCGGGGCGGTGCTGGACGAGCACGACGCGGTGCCGGATCGCTACCTCTTGGAGGTGAGCTCCCCCGGGCTGGACCGGCCGCTGAAGGTGGCCTCCGATTTCGAGCGGGTGATCGGCCGCCGGGTGCGGGTGAGAACGAACCAGCCGCTGGATTCCCGGTGGGAGCACGTCGGGGAGCTGCTGGGCGCCGGCGAGCGGGTCGTGGTTCTGAAGCTGGATTCCGGCGACAAGCTTCAGATTCCGCTGGCGCAGATCCTTTCCGCCGTGCAGGAAGTCCGATTGTAGGTGCCCGAATGAATGCGAAGTTGCTGACTCAACCATGCAGATTCCCAGCCTTCAGGGGTGCGCGAGGGGGTCCGCC
>CAYFHV010000032.1:7081-13441 GCA_964343105.1 uncultured Planctomycetia bacterium
ACCATCTGGAAGGCCATCTGTACGTCGATCGGGTCTCCTGCTGGCAGAGGAGGCGGCTGATTCGCCGGTACCGCGAGCTGGCGCGGACTCTCACGCAGATCGACCTGAAGACTGGAGAGCGGAGGCGCCAGCCGGAGCGATGAATGCAGAGTTCCTTGCTGTCATCGACCATCTGACGCGGGAGAAGGGGATTGACCGGGAGGTGATCATCGAGGCGGTGGAGGCCGCCCTGGTCAGCGCTACCCGCAAGGCGCTGGGGTCTGTCACCGAGGAGGTGACGGCCAAGATCGACCGCCAGACCGGCGAGATCACGATCCTGGCGGGCGGGAAGGAGCTGTCCAACGCCCGCTTCGGCCGGATCGCCGCCCAAACCGCCAAGCAGGTGATCTTCCACAAGATCCGGGAGGCCGAGCGCAGCGTCATCTACACCGAGTTCTCGCCCCGTTCCGGCACCCTGCTCACCGGGGCGATGCATCGGTTCGATCGGGGGGCGATCATCGTGGAGCTGGGAAAGACCGAGGGCCTGCTGCCGAAAAGGGAGCAGTCCCCCAAGGAGAGCTTCCGCCCCGGGGACCGGGTTCGCGCCTACTGCATCGAGGTGAACAAGACCGCCAAAGGGCCGCAGATCATCCTCTCTCGTGCGCATCCGAACCTGGTCCTGGAGCTGTTCAAGCTGGAGGTGCCGGAGATCGGCCAGGGGATCGTCGAGATCAAGTCGATCTCCCGTGAGCCGGGGGATCGCTCCAAGGTGGCCGTCACCTCCAAGGATGAGAAGGTGGATTGCGTCGGGGCCTGCGTGGGGATGCGGGGCACCCGCGTCAAGGACATCGTCCGGGAGCTCCACGGCGAGAAGATCGACATCATCCGATGGAGCTCGAAGCTGGAGGAGTTTGTGGGGGCCGCCCTTGCCCCGGCGAAGGTGGCCGAGATCCACGTCTCGCCTGACAAGAAGCGGGTGGAGGTCATCGTCGACGATGACCAGCTTTCCCTGGCGATCGGCAAGCGTGGGCAGAACGTGCGCCTCGCCTCCAGGCTGGCGGGCGTGGAGATTGACGTCCGAAGCCGGGCCCAGGCGGAGCAACTCGCGAAGGTCTCGGTGGCAGACCTGCAGGGTGTGGGACCCAAGCTCCTGGAGGCGCTGAAGAAGAAGGGGTACGATACCGTTCCGGTGCTGGCCAAGCTCACACCCGAGGAGCTCACGGAGGTCAAGGGGGTTGGGGAGAAGACGGCGCTGAAGCTGATCCGCGGGGCGAAGGAGCTGCTGGCCAAGGTGGAGGCCGAGATGCCCGCGCCGGTTGTTCCTGAGGAGGCGCCGGCGGGACCGCAACCCTCTTCCGAAGGGGCCCCGGCCGAGTAAAGATGACCGCGCACAGCTCGAAGAAAAAGGGTGCGGCCGCGACGAAAAGGAAGGCAGCAGCGGCCGTGAAGAAGCCGCAGCCGCGCGTGAAACCCGCGGCCAAGGCGCCGGCCAGGCTGAAGAAGGTCAAGAAGCCGGAAGCGCCCAGGCGGATTGTTGTGCCGCCGACGGCAGCCGTCATTCAGCCACCGAGGCCTGCCGTGCCCGCCCCGGCCGCTCCGCCTGTTCCGCCGAAGCCGACCGTACCCACGCTTAAACCGGCACCACCCGCGCCCAAGCCAGTTGCTCCGCCGCCTGTGCCCAGGCCCGTAGCGCCTGCGCCCCTGCCGCCCGCGCCTCCGAAACCGGCGCCACCCACACCCGCGAAGCCGGCAGTTTCCCCGCTGGCCGACAAACCGGCAGTACCTCCACCGCCCGCGCCGCCTGCACCCGCGAAGCCGGCGCCACCCACACCTGCGAAGCCGGCTCCGCCAGCGCCACCTGCGCCGGCGGCTCCGACACCCGCTGCCGTCGTGGCGACGCAGGTCGCTCCACCGACGGAACCGGCCGCCCCGGCAGTGCTCAAGCCGCTGGCAGTCAAGGTTCCGCTGACGGTGAAGGAGTTGGCGGAAAAGCTTTCCGTCTCCCCCAGCGAGCTGATCAAGCACCTCCTGGGGATGAAGATTCTTGCCACCATCAACCAGCTGCTCACCGACGATCCGGTCGAGAAGATCCTCAAATGCTATGGTTACCAGCACGAGCGGCAGCCCACGCTCGAGGAGGAGATCCGGTCGGAAGAGGAGGAGACCGATCCCTCCAAGCTGGTCCACCGCCCGCCGGTGGTCACCCTGATGGGCCATGTGGACCACGGCAAGACCTCTCTCCTGGATGCGATCCGGGAAAGCCGGGTGGTGGAAGGGGAGGCCGGCGGCATCACCCAGCACATCGGTGCCTACCGGGTGAATCTTCCCAAGGGGACGATCACCTTCCTGGACACGCCGGGCCATGAGGCGTTCACCGCGATGCGGGCCCGGGGGGCCCACGTGACCGACATCGTGATCCTCGTCGTGGCCGCCGACGACGGCGTCATGCCCCAGACGGTGGAGGCGATCGATCACGCGAAGGCGGCTGAGGCGACCATCGTGGTGGCCTTGAACAAGATCGACAAGCCCTCGGCCAACCCGGACCGGGTCAAGAAGCAGCTCATGGAGCTGGGGCTCATGAGCGAGGAATGGGGAGGCAAGACCGTGGTGGTTCCGGTCTCGGCGAAGACCGGGGAGGGGATCGATCAGCTGCTGGAGATGATCCTCCTCGAATCGGAGCTTCTGGAGCTGAAGGCCAATCCGGACCGGCTGGCCCGCGGCGTGGTCCTGGAGGGGAAGCTCAGCAAGGGAGGCGGTCCCATTGCGCATGTGCTGGTGCAGAGCGGGACCCTGCGTGTGGGCGACGTCCTGGTGAGCGGCACCGCGTGGGGCCGGGCGCGCGCGCTCCTCGATGCGAGGGGCCATCGGCTGAAGGAGGCCGGCCCGTCGGCGCCCGTGGAGGCGATGGGCCTCAATGGGGTTCCGGGGGCGGGCGAGACCTTCCTCGTCGTGCCGGAGGAGCGCCGGGCCCGGGAGATTGCGATGAGCCGGCAGGAGCAGAGGAAGGAATCGAAACAGCCGGCGCGGCGGGTGATGACGCTGGAGGAATTCCACGAGCGGCTGGAGGAAGGCCGGGTGAAAAGCCTGAACCTCATCCTCAAGGCGGATGTCCAGGGCTCGGTGGAGGCGCTGCGGGATGCGGTCTCCAAGATCCCGACGGAAAAGGCGGGCCTGCGATTCCTCCATGCGGGGGTAGGGTCGGTGACCGAATCGGATGTCCTGCTGGCCGAGGCCTCGGACGCGGTGGTGATCGGCTTCAACGTCGGGATGACGCCGGAGGCGGAGGAGCTGGCCAAGCGGGAGAAGGTGGATGTGCGGGCTTACCGGATCATCTACGAGGCGGTCAACGACATCCGCGCCGCGCTCGAGGGCCTTCTGGAGCCGCGCCGGGTGGAGCAGGTGGTCGGCCGGGCGAAGGTGCTGCAGGTGTTCAAGGTATCGAAGGTGGGGACGGTGGCCGGCTGCCAGGTGGTGAAGGGCAAGATCCTGCGCGGGTCGCTCGGCCGGCTTCTCCGCGGCGCCGAGGTCGTTCACCAGGGGAAGATCAGCTCCCTCAAGCGGTTCAAGGACGATGTGCGTGAGGTGGCGGAGGGGATGCAGTGCGGGCTGAGTCTCGCCGACTGGAGCGACTACCAGCCCGACGATCTGATCGAGTCGATCGAGGTGGAGGAAGTCGCCCAAAAGCTGTGAAGCAGCGCGTTCTCTCCGGCATGCGTCCCACCGGCCCCCTGCACCTGGGCCACTGGGTGGGTGCGTTGAGGAATTGGGCATCCCTCCAGCGGGATCACGAGTGCTTCTTCATGGTGGCGGACTGGCACGCCCTGATGAGCGAGTATGAGCATCCCGAGAAGATCCGCGAGCGCAGCCGGCAGATGGTGATGGACTGGGTGGCGGCCGGCGTGGATCCGGGCAGGTCGGTGCTGTTCCGCCAGTCGGATGTCCCGGAGCATCTGGAGCTGTACATGGTTCTCTCCATCATCGCCCCGCTGGGCTGGGTCGAGCGGGTTCCCACCTACAAGGAGCAGCTTCGGGAGGTGACCGGCCGGGATCTGGCGACCTACGGGTTCCTCGGCTATCCGGTCCTGCAGGCGGCGGACATCCTCCTCTATCGCGCCCATGCCGTCCCGGTGGGGGAGGATCAGATCCCGCACCTGGAGCTTTGCCGTGAGATCGTCCGCCGGTTCAAGTTCCTGTACGGGCGGGACCTCTTTCCGGAGCCCAAGCCGCTGCTCGCCGAGGAGGCGAGGCTGCTGGGGATCGACGGGCGGAAGATGTCGAAGTCGTTCGACAATTTCGTCGCCTTGGCCGATGAACCGGACCAGATCCGGAAGAAGACGCAGAAGATGTTCACCGATCCGAAGCGGGTGAAGTTCACCGATCCGGGGCATCCGGAGGAGTGCAACGTCTGCCACTACTGGAAGCTCTTTGTGCCGGAGGAGGCCCCGCGGGTCTGGGAGGAATGCCGGACCTCGAAGCGGGGCTGCACGCAGAACAAGGAGGAGCTCGCGGAGGCCCTGATCCGGGCGACGGAGCCGTTCCGGGCGCAGCGCAAGGCGCTTGACGTGGAGAAGGTCTTGCAGGAGGGAGCGGCCCGCGCTCGCCAGGTGGCGCAGGAGACGATGAAAGAGGTCAAGCAGGCGGTGGGGCTGGCCGGATGAGCTACAAGGTGAAGCTGCAGATCTTCGAGGGGCCGCTGGACCTGCTCCTCTACCTGGTCAAGCAGAATCATCTCGAGATCGCCGCCATCCCGATCGCCCAGGTGACCGAGCAGTACCTGCGGTACCTGGAGCTCATGCAGGCGCTGGACCTGGAGGTGGCGGGGGAGTTCCTCGTCGTGGCCGCCACCCTGATGCAGATCAAATCGAGGATGCTGCTGCCCCCGGAGGCGGTGCCGCCGGAGCAGGCGGAGGAGCCGGACCCGGCCCAGGAGCTCATCGAGCGCCTGAAGGAGTACCAGAAGTTCAAGCAGGCGGCGGAGTTCTTAAGCGGCATGGAGAAGGAGCGGATGGTGACCTTCCCCCGGCCCGCGCGTCCCGATGGGGAGCCGGGGCCGACCGAGGAGGAGCTCAAGGAGGCGTCTCTCTTTGATCTCCTGAGCGCCTTCTCGCAGTTCATGTCGGAAGCGGTTTCGGCGCAGATGGTGCACGAGATCCTGCAGGATGAGTTCACGGTGGAGCAGAAGGTCGCGTCCCTGCGCGAGATCGTCAAGGAGCGCGGGCGGGTCAGCTTCCTGGAGCTGTTCCGAGGGGCGAAGTCCAAGCTGGAGGCGGTGGCCACCTTCCTGGCCCTCCTGGAGCTCATCCGTTTGAGGGAGGTGACGATCCGCCAGGCGGAGCTGTTCGGCGCGATCCTGATCCTCTCCGCTGCGGAGGGGGCGCAGGCCACCGCCTGAGGAGCCGATGAACGACGTCGAGCTGAAGAGAATCCTGGAAGCCCTGCTCCTGGTCTCGGAGAAATCGCTGCTCATCGACCAGGTTCGGGAGGTGCTGGGGCCGGAGGTCGAGCCCTCCGAGATCCGCCGGCTCCTCACAGAGATGGGGCAGGAGTACGCCACGGCCGCGCGCGGGGTCCGGATCGTGGAGGTGGCGGAAGGATTCCAGATGGTGACCGATCCGGCGCTGGCGTCGTACGTGACCCAGCTGACCCGGAGGGTGCGTGCGGTGCGGCTGACGCGGCCCTCACTGGAAACCCTGGCAATCGTGGCCTACCGCCAGCCGGTCACGCGGGTGGAGATGGAGCAAGTGCGGGGCGTGGACGTGGGCGGGGTGCTGGAAACGCTGCTCAAGCTCAACCTCATCCGCGTCGTAGGCCGGAAGGAGACGGTCGGCCGGCCGATCCTGTACAGCACCACCCGCGAGTTTCTGGATCACTTCGGGCTCAAGAGCCTGGACAGCCTGCCCTCGCTTGAGGAGCTCCAGGGCGCGGCCCCGGTTCCGGAGCCGGCCTCACCGCCTCCGGCAGCGCGGCAGACGGAGGAGTCGGTTTCCGATGACCAACAGACTGAACCGGTGGCGTAAAGAGATCGACCGGATCGACCAGGCCCTCTTGCGGCTCCTCAACCGCCGTGCGGCCGCCGTGCTCCAGATCGGCCGGGTCAAGAAGGGCAAGGGGCTTCCGGTCTTCGACGGCCGGCGGGAGGAGCGGGTCCTGCGGCGGCTCTTCCGAGCCAACTACGGGCCGCTGCCGGCTTCCTCGATCCGGCAGATCTTCCGCCGGATCCTGAAGGAGAGCCGGTCGCTGCAGACGGGGGGGCACGAGCGGTGAGACGACGCGAGCGCGGACCGACGGGAGGTGTGTGCCTCACGGCTTCGTGGGAGTTGGCGGACGGGCTTGTCGTCTCACCGCTTCCAGGGGGAAAACGCCCTCCGGTGGTTTGGGGGG
>CAYFHV010000033.1:0-13147 GCA_964343105.1 uncultured Planctomycetia bacterium
GCTGCTGGCAACCAGGACGAAGCCGATCGCATCCGCGCCGGCCTCCACCGCCGCCAGCGCGTCCTCCCGGTTGGTTGTGCCGCAGATCTTCACCCACATCGAAGAAAGGTAATATAACGGGGAAAAACAGAAGGGAGGGTGGTGTTACAGGTTGTGGCGCTCCAGATCCCGCTGCGCTTCGAGCATGGCCTGCCGGGCAAACGCCTCCGGCTCCGGCACACCCAGCAAGCGGGCAATCTCAGGCAGGTCGTCCAGCGTTCGGGCGATGATCGGCGCCATTCCCTTCTCGGAGGCGTAGTAGCGGCGCGTCATCTCCAGCGCTCTCTCTACGTCCCCGCCGTAGGCAGGCAGCGAGGCATCCACCACCTCCAGCGACACCAGCGGCAGATCCAGCGCCCAGGCCTTCACGTAATCCGCCTGCCGCGCGTTTTCCACGACCACGGCGACGGGGATGCTCGAGGCATCGGTGGGCACCAGGTGTGCGGCGGCAGCGAGAACTCCGATCGCCTGCGGTCCCAGGATCAGCACCTTGTTCTCCACAGCCACGGAAGCAAGCCGGTTCGTTGCCGTGGCCTGCGCGGGTCGCTCTTGAACGGTTGCCCCCTCCTCCATCCCGGTGGCGAGAGACAATCTTCGGATCACGGTTTCCATGTCGGTCAGCTCATTTTGAAGTTCATCGAGCTCTTCCGGGAGCAGTTGGACGATACGCCCCCCGCCGAGCCATCCCCGCATGGCCAAGCCGACCAGATAAGCAAGAACCGGGAATGGGGCCCTCAGGATCCTCTCCTCGATGGACAGAAGGGGCAAACCTCCAGGAGACTCACCCTCCTCGTAGGTCGCAGCAAAAATAGGCCGCCTCAACGCCAGGGTACCGGTAGGAAATTCGCGCTCACCTGCCCTTGGATCTTCGGGGATCGATTTCAACTCGGCCTCGCCTCTGACCAGGCCGTTGAGGCGGTAAGCCAACATGAGATCCAGCCGATCGGAGCTCTTCAACAACTCCACCGCCGCCCGATGCACCACCTCTGTCCACGCTCCCAATCGATATCCGGCGGCGAGGACCCTCTGGGCTTCCCCGAGGGAACGGCGCGACTCGGCAAAGAGGTTCATCGCCCAGTGAATCCGCTCCGGATCAAGTCCCGTACCCGTGAGGGTCTGAACCAGCCACTCCGCCTCCCAGGCAAAGTCCCGAACGAACAACCCCACCCCGTTGTGGAGATCCCGAACGCCCTGGTCCCACGCCTGCTGAAGGAAGGGGGTCACCGGGCGAGGTTCCCCCGGGTGGGTCCGATAGATCGAGTCGATGACCGTCAAAGGCCGGTCCTCGGGACGCCGGAAAACGGAAGGATCTCGAATGGGGGAGCGGGCGTCGCCGTAATCCATTCCAACCCCAGTGGCATTGACGATAACATCGGCCTGCCGTAGGTGAACCAGCAGCTCCGGGTGATCCTTTTCCGGATTGCCAGGGTCGCTGGCCGGAAGAATCTTCGGCATGGCAACCGGGCCAGATCGATCGGTCCATTGTGCCACCAGAACAGGAAGCTCCTCTTGCGCCTCCTTAAGGTGCTCCAACTCGCTGATCACCAATTCCCGGGGCCGCTCTTTGAGGATGGAGAGGGTGAGCGCCTCTCCCAAGCCGCCCCAACCTCCCAGGACCACCACCTTCTTCCCCTCCAGCGTTCCAGGGTTGTCCCCCTGTCGGCCCCAACCCTTTTTAAACTGCTCCACCCAGGAGGGCCCGTCGGCGTTTGTTCCAATCGACCGGATCACCTTTCCCTGGGAATCCCGGATCAGAAGCACATTGGTCAAACTCCGTATGGGAAAGACCCGCGGATCTGGCTCGGAGACCCAGCTCCCCACCATCTTCTTGTGTGGCTCTGTAGCGGTGATCAGCAACACCCGAGGATGGGCAAAGAGGGCCTGTCGGACTTGGGCAATGTCGGCCAGCGGGTCTTGGGATCCCTCCGGGGCCTGTTCAGGGACATTCAATGGAATCGAGAGCAGCCGGATTCCAGCTCTTTCCATCGCCTCCTTAACCCCTGGGACTTTGTTGTAAAGGTGGGTCAGCGCATGCGGAGAGCTGGAGCCGGGTTTGCCTGGGGCCGGCTGAACGCTTTTCCCCAGATGCACTGCAAACCGGAGCTTCGGGTCCTCAAGGGAGATCTCGAACTCCTTGAGCCAGGGCAACTCTGCCGCGATCCCGCGAAGGCGCTGGTCAAGCAACCCAACAAGCTCGCTCTCCTCCATCCCGGCCCCGAGCTCGGCCGAGGGGCCGGCGCGAAAGGTGCCAGGTCGTCCCGATCCCTTTTGCGTCTCCTGTGCCATTTGGTCGAGCAACCCCCGGGCCCGGGTGGGATCCGGCGGAACCACCTGGCGGATCGGGGGAGTCAGCGGCACCGCGTCGGGTCGGAATTCCTTCGCCCAGAGCCGAGCCGCCAGCTCTTCAATCTCTCGGGGCAACATCCGGGTCAGGCGTTGGGCCACCGGGTCTTCACGATGCGCTTTCCCCATCTCCAGGAGCGTGTGGTACATGTCATTCACGGTTTGCCAAAAGGTGAGCGTCCGGAAAAACGACGGGTCCGCGTAAAGCTCGCGTTTGGGTGCATCCGGAGAAAACCGGGAGGCGGTGTTCAGGAGATCGTACAGCGCCCCGGCGCTCTCCGGTGCGGGGCGGCTCAGGCGTTCCAGCACAGCCGCCTTCTCCGTCGCACCCAGGAAGAAGAGTAGGATCTCCCTTGCGGAGAGCGCTTGCTCGCCAGACTTTGCCAGCATCTTCCTTACGCTGGACTCGGACCCGAGGCCGAGAAGATCGGCTGCCGCTTCCGGCGTCAGCTCTCCTCCGGTGACCGCAAGCTCCACGAGCCGGGGGTAGACCCTGCGCATCATCTGCGCGTGTCGAAGCTCCTCGCGGCGCGTCTCCTCAAGAAGGAAGCGGGCCATGATCACCGGGGAAGGGGGCCTTGGCCAAAGCCGAAGCAGCAGGTTATCCACGGGGTCCGGCCTTTGTCCCTTCCTGATCCTTAGCCTTGCCGCCCGGACGTCGGAGTAAACCCGTTTGAGCTCTTTGTGTGCCGCCCGATGCGCCCTCAGGTTCAGGGCGATTCCCATCGGGCCCGCGTAACCGGTTGTCCCTTCGTAATTCCGGATGCTCTGAACGTAAGCCACCGGTATCCTTGCCCCTTCGACCTCCCACCACTCCAGTCCTTCCGGCCGGTAGGCAGATGCGGTCAGCGTTACACCTCCCGCCCGCGGAAAGTCGGGCACCAGATGCACAAAGCGTCCCTGAGGGGCGAAGAGTTCTTCATTCAAGGTGCGGATCCATTGATCCAACGCCATCCAGCGCCGAGCCGGATCCGGGGCCTGTCGAATCGCCTCCAGGATGCCTGCAAGACGCTGCCGCACGGGGTCGGGAAGCGAAGCGACCGCCTTTCGGAGCTGATCCAGACCGCTGAAATCCGGCGTCCGCTGAAAAACTCCCGCGAGCTGCTCTGCCCCGCCATGGTTCAAGACCTCCTCCATCCCGGCGGCGTCGCGGAATCCCTCGAGGGCCTCCCGAAGTTCATAGTCCGGCAACTGGTCATCCCAATGGTCGGGCGCGATGACGTGGGGGATGATTCCCCAGTAATGCGCTTCCGCCAACGTCTCCTTGGCGCCTTCGTCAAATTCTGTAAGAACAGCCACGTCGATCCCTCGAAAGCCCCTCTCGGAATCCAGTGGAAGCCCCAGGGTCTGGATGTCGGCCTCAGGAAAGATTTCCCCGACGATCCTCCGGACCCGCTCGATTCCGGACGGATCGGAGCCCACCAGCAGGATGGTCTTGATCTGCTCTTCCAAGCCGGTAGCGGGAGCGGCAGACGGTTCAGTGGCGGCGAGTAGATGATTGAAGCTAAGATGATAGGGGGAGACAGGGTAGGTTCTTTTCAGGCCGAGAACGGTTTCCGTCTCCTCCATCCCGGCGGCGGGGCGACCCTCGGGCGGAGTCGAAAGGAATTGGACTGCCCGTTCAACAGCTCTGGCGGGGTTCTTCAGAATCTCCTCCAGGCCGGAGAGAGCGGTGGGGCTGTCCTTGGTCTGCTGTCTGCGCAGGGCGTAGGCATGGGAAAGCGGGAAAACCAGAGTGAGGATGAGGAGAGAGCAGAGGAGGAACCCTCTTGGTCTGAAAAACGAGATTGCTTCGGTCGTCCCGCGAAGCACGATTCCCTCGCAATCACGGATTCGGGTTCGGTTAGTCATCGGGTAGCGGTGAGTTTAATGAATGGTAACAAGAAGGTTACCTAACGCTTCCGCATTTTTCAAGTTCGGAAGATGGGGTCAGCTCTAATTCATTCTGCATGAAGCGGTTACAATATCAGAAGCTTAATTACGACTAACGACATTCTCCTAGCCCATCCAGATAAGGACTCAGGGGGTCAGACCCCATCAGTTCACGGACCTTCTTCCCCACATCTCCGGCAGCCATGAGCTCCTCGCCGATCAGGACCGCGTCGGCTCCCTGGGCTCGCACGAAGGCGACATCCTGGGGCGAGTGGAGTCCGCTCTCGCTGACCCGCGTGCGGTCCGGCGGAATGCGGGGCATGAGGCGCTCAGTAGTTCTCAGGTCAACTTGGAAGGTGTTGAGATCCCGGTTGTTGACGCCGATCATTCCGGCGCCGGCCTCCAGGGCCTCCCCCAGCTCCCGTTCGCTGTGGACCTCCACGAGCGCCTCCATGGATAAGTCCTTTGACAAATCCAGGAGGCGCTTCAGCTCCTGCGGCGGCAGCGCCGCAGCGATGAGGAGAACCGCATCCGCCCCGGCGCAGGCCGCCTCCACAATCGGATACTCCTCCAGGAGAAAATCCTTCCGCAGGACCGGCAGGGACACCTTCTCCCGAACCGAGATCAGATCCTGCAAGGAGCCCGAGAAGAAGCGCGCATCCGTGAGGACGGAGATCGCCTGGGCGCCCGCCCCCGCATACGACGAGGCGATCTCCAGGACATCCGCCCCGGGCCGGATCGCACCGGCCGAAGGAGAGCTCCGCTTGATCTCCGCAATCAGGCTTAAGGAACCCGGCCGGCGGATCGCCTGCCGGAAGTTCCGGACCGGCGGCCGGCGCTTCAGATCCCGCTCGAGCTGGGCGAGCGGCTTCTCCTGCTTCAGCCGTGCCAGCTCCTCCCGCTTATGGGCGATGATCTCGTCGAGCTTACCCATTCGTGATCCGTCTCACCCGCTCCAGCAGGGCCGCCGTCTTCCCCTGATCCAGCGCCTGCCGCGCCAGCGCCATCGCTCCGTCCAGGTCGCCCCCGGCGCCCGCCACGTAAAGGCCGGCCGCCGCATTGAGGAGCACGGCATCCCGGAGGGGGCCGGGCTCGCCGTCGAGCACGCGGCGCGCCGCCTGCGCGTTCTCCGAGGCCGATCCCCCTCGGATCTCCTCCACCCGCGCCCGGCGGATTCCCAGCGATTCCGGCTGAAGCGTATAGCGGGCCATGCGGTGCGCATCGGCCTTCGCGTTGAACTCGATCACCTCCGTCGGCCCGGTCGTGGAAAGCTCATCCTGCCCGTCTGCGCCTCGCACCACGAGCGCCCGAACCGCTCCCAGCGCCCGCAGGGCCTCTGCGTACGTATCCAGCCGCTGTGCATCGGCAACCCCCACCACCTGATGGCGCACCCCGGCCGGATTCGTGAGCGGCCCCAGCAGATTGAAGATCGTCGGAACTCCAAGCTCCTTCCGGATGGGAGCGACCGCCTTCATCGCCGGGTGGAATCGGGGCGCGAAGAGGAATCCGAATCCGGTCTCCAGAAGGCATCGCTCCGATATGACCGGCTCCAGATCCACCCGGACCCCCAGCGCCTCCAGGAGGTCAGCCGATCCGCAGGCGGAGGTCACTGCCCGGTTGCCATGCTTGGCTACAGGGATCCCTGCCGCCGCAACCACCAGCCCCGCCAAGGTGGAAACATTGAAGGTGGAAAGCTTGTCCCCGCCGGTGCCGCAGGTGTCCACCACGACCTCGCCCAGCGTCCGGATCCGTAAGGCATTCGCCCGCATCGCCCGCGCCGCCCCCACGATCTCCGGCAAGGCCTCACCCTTTCGGCGCAGCGCCAGCAGGAATTCCTTGATCTCATCGGCGGGCACCTGGCCGGAAACGATCTGGCCGATCGCCTGCTCGGCTTCCGCCTCGGTGAGCTCCTTGCCGGCCTGGACCTTGGCCAGCAAAGCGGAGAATGACGTCCTGCTGGAGCTTGCGGGGGAGGACTCCATGCTAGAGTTTGAGGAAGTTCCGGAGGAGCTCTTTGCCGACGGTGGTCAGGATCGACTCCGGGTGGAACTGCACGCCGTGGATCGGATGCCGCCGGTGCCTCAACCCCATGATCTCCTTCTCCTTGGTCCAGGCCGTCACCTCGAGCTCCTGCGGCAGTCCCTCCCTCCGGACGACCAGCGAATGGTACCGGGTCGCCTCGAAGGGATCGGGCAGGCCCCGGAAGACCCCTTTCCCGTCGTGATGGATGGGGCTGGTCTTGCCGTGCATGAGCCGGAAGTTCCTCTCCACCCGCCCCCCGAAGACCGCGCCGATGCACTGGTGCCCCAGGCAGACGCCGAGCACCGGGATCCGCGGCCCCAGCTCCCGGATCACCTCGTTGGAGATGCCGGCGTCCTTCGGCGAGCCGGGCCCGGGGGAGATGACGATCCGGTCCGGCTTCAGGCGCCGGATCTGGTCCAGCGTCAGGGCGTCGTTCCGGTAGACGACAAGCTCCTGCCCCAGCTCGCCCAGGTATTGGACGAGGTTGTAGGTAAAGGAGTCGTAGTTGTCGACCATCAAAATCTTCTGTCTCTTCGCCATAACCCTAAGCCAGCCCCCGCTCGGCGAGGCGGATTGCCTCCAGCATCCCGGCGGCCTTGCTCCGAGTCTCCTGGTACTCCCGCTGCGGCTGGGAGTCGGCGACGATCCCCGCGCCCGCCTGGACGAAGGCCCTGCCGTCCTTGACCAGGACCGTGCGGATCGTGATGCAGGTGTCGAGGTTCCCGTTGAAGCCGAAATAACCCACCGCCCCGGCATACGGTCCGCGGGCATCCCGCTCCAATTCGTTGATGAGCTGCATCGCGCGGACCTTGGGCGCCCCGGTCACTGTGCCGGCCGGGAAGGCCGCCCGAAAGACGTCGAAGGCGCCCCGACCGCGGCGCAGCCGGCCCTGGACGTGGCTGACCAGGTGCATGACGTGCGAGTACCGCTCCACCGTCATCAGATCGCTCACCTTGACCGATCCGTATTCGCACACCCGCCCCACGTCGTTCCGCCCCAGGTCCGCCAGCATGAGGTGCTCCGCCCGCTCCTTGGCGTTTCGCCGGAGCCCCTCCTCGATCCTCAGATCCGCCGCCGGTGTCCTGCCGCGCCTGCGGGTGCCGGCGATCGGCCGCGCCTCGACCACTCCATCCTCGCACCGGACCAGGATCTCCGGGGAGGAGCCCACCAGCGCGAAGCCGCCCAGGTCCAGGTGGAACATGTAGGGGGACGGGTTGAGGGAGCGCAGCGCCCGGTAGATCTCGAACGGCCGGGCCGTCACCGGCACCTCGAACCGCTGCGAGAGGACGATCTGGATCGCCTCTCCTGCGGCGATCGCCCGCTTCGCTTCCCGAACCGCCGCGGTGAACGCCCCCGCACTCATGTTGGACTTCACATTCGGTACGACGTACCTGGACCGCCTTCGGTACGTCGTACCTAGGCGGCCTTTGGTACGTCGTACCAGGCGGGGGGGGAGCGGTTGTCTCAGCGCCCGGGTCATCCGGTCGAGCCGGCTCAGCGCCCCGGCGTAGGCAGCCCGGGCCCTCTGGACCAAGGAGCCGGCGGATCCCTGCGGGAGGATGGCATTGGCCACCACCTGCAGGAGATGCTCCAGGTGGTCGAAGACCACCAGGGTGTCGCTCAGCAGCCAGACGCTGTCCGGAACCCTCAGCCGATCCGGCTTGGGGTCACCGACCGCTTCAAGGAAGCGGACCGTGTCGTAGCCGGCGTATCCGACAAAGCCGCCGCAGAAACGCGGCAGGCCGGGAACCTCCACGCTTCGATACGGCCGCAGGAGCTGCTCCAGCTCCCGGAACGGGTCGGTCCGGGTCACCCATCTCCGCGTGCGGCCTCGGCTGGTGAGCCGCATCTGCGACCCCCGGGACTCGATCACCATCGCCGGCGAAGAGCCCAGGAAGGAGTAGCGGCCGAGCCGCTCGCCCCCCTCCACCGACTCCAGGAGATAGGAAGGGCCCCGCCCGGCCAGCTTGAGATAGGCGGACAGCGGCGTCTCGAAATCGGCCAGGATCTCCCGGTAGACGGGGATGACATTCCCTCGCCTGGCCAGCCGGAGGAACTCCTCAAAGCTTGGCCGGACCTCAGCCCGATCCCTTGGCATAGACTCGTTCCGGGTCGAACAGCCGGCGCCCGATCGCTCTCCACCGCTTGCCGCCTGTTCCGTTCCTGAAAAAGCAGCTCCGATAGCCGGTGTGGCAGGCCCCGCCCACCTGCCGGACCTTCACGAGCAGGGCATCCCCATCGCAGTCCAGGGCGATCTGCCGGACGTGCTGGACGTGGCCGGAGGTTTCCCCTTTCAGCCAGAGTTTGCGCCGCGAGCGGGAGTAGAAATGGCTCTTCCCCGTCCGGAGCGTCTTCACGAGCGCCTGCCGATTCATGTAGGCCACCATGAGGACCTCTCCGCTGCGCGCATCCTGGACGATGGCCGGGATGAGCCCCTTCCTGTCAAACTTCAGCGCCTGCCACCAGCTCTTCTTCACGATAACCTCACGGGGATTCCACGACGCTTCAGGAACCGCTTCGCCTGTGGAATCGAAAAGGTGCCAAAGTGAAAGATCGAGGCCGCCAACGCCGCATCCGCATGGCCGGTCGTCAACGCCTCCGCCAGATGCTTCAGCGTGCCCGCTCCTCCCGACGCGATCACCGGAATCCGCACCGTCTGCGCCACCGCCCGCGTCAGCTCCAGATCGTACCCCGCCTGCGTGCCGTCGCAGTCCATGGAGGTGAGCAGGATCTCGCCCGCCCCGCGGCGCTCAGCGGCCCGCGCCCATGCCACCGCATCCAGGCCGGTGGGTGTCCTCCCGCCCCGCACGTACACCTCCCAGGGTGTCCCCTTTGGGACTGTCCCCAAGGGGACACCCCTGAGATTGCTTCGCCCCGCCTTGGCGGGGCTCGCAATGACGGGACGGCGCTTCGCGTCGATGGCCACGACCACACACTGGCTGCCGAACCGCCTCGCCGCCCGCGTGATCAGCGAGGGATCCCGCACAGCGGCCGTGTTCACCGAAACCTTGTCGCAGCCGTTCGCGAGCAGCTCCCGGATCTCCTCCGCGGAGCCGATCCCGCCCCCCACGGTGAAGGGGATGAAGAGAACCCCGGAGACCCGCCGGGCCAGCTCCGCCCTCGTCCGCCGCCCCTCCGCGGAGGCGGTGATGTCGAGGAAGACCAGCTCATCCGCCCCCTCCGCCTCGTACCGCCGGGCGGCCTCGACCGGATCGCCGGCATCCCTCAGCCGGACGAAGCGGATCCCTTTGACGACCCGGCCGGCCTTGACGTCGAGACAGGGGATGATTCGCTTGGCGAGCACAGGGGGATGACCTCTTTCAAGTTGATCTTTCCGTCGTAAAGCGCACGCCCCACGATCACCCCGTCCAGCCCGAGGGGCTCGAGGGATTTCAGCTTCATCAGATCCTCCACCGAGCTGATCCCGCCCGAGGCGAAGAAGGCGGCCTTCTTCCCGACCTGGCTGAGGATCTCCCGCAATCCTTCGACGGCGGGGCCGGTAAGGGTTCCATCCCGGGAGGCGTCCGTGTAGAGGATCGTCTTCACACCCTGCTGGAGCAGACGGCGGATGAGGGGCCCGGGCTTCATGTATTCCTTGCGCACCCACCCCTCGATGGCGACCCGTCCCTGCACGGAATCCACCGCCACGGCGACCTTCTCCCCGTGCGCGCGGACCGCCTGGGTCACGAACGCCTCGTCCAGACAGGCCTTGGTGCCGATGATGACCTGGGTGACGCCGGCCTCCAGGAATTTCACGATCCCCTCGAGGGTCCGGATCCCGCCTCCGGACTGGAGCGGAATGGTGACGCTGTGGGCGATCTTGGAGATCATCTCCAGGTGCCGGGGCGTCCCGGTGAGCGCCCCGTCCAGGTCCACCACGTGGAGCCGCGCGGCCCCGGCCTCCATCCAGCGCTTGGCCACGGCGACCGGATCGTCCCCGTACACCAGCTCCTCGGAGAAATCCCCCCGCACCAGCCGCACCACCTTTCCACCTTTGAGATCAATTGCAGGAACGATCAGCATGCGCACTCCTTTATGAAGTTCTTGAGGATCCGCAACCCCCAGCGCTGACTCTTCTCCGGATGAAACTGCGTCGCCCAAATGTTGGCGCTGTTCCAATACACCGACGGAAACTTAAAGCCATACCTCGTCCAGGCAGAAACATTGGAAACCCCACCGGGACCATCGTGCCCGTGCGGCTCGACATAGAAGCTGTGCACGAAATACATGAACGCCCCGTCCGGCACACCCCGCAGAAGCGGGTCCTGCACGCTCCGCCGCACCCTCTTCTCGATCTGATTCCACCCCATGTGCGGAACCTTGAGGTTCCTCCGCGCCGGAAACCGCCGCACCCGCCCCGGAAACAGGCCCAGCCCCTTCGTCCCCGGCGACTCCTCGCTCGACTCGAAGAGGAGCTGCATCCCGAGGCAGAGCCCCAGAAAGGGCCGGGCCGGGTCCGCCCGGAGGTATCCCCGGAGAGGATCCAGGAGCTTGCGCCTGCGCAGCTCCCGCATCGCCGCCCCGAAGGCCCCCACGCCCGGAAAGATGACCCCTTTCGCCTGCCGGATGTCGGCGGCCCGATCCGTCACCCGAACCCGGGCTCCCAGCAGCCGGCAGGCCTTCACCACCGAGCCCAGGTTCCCCATCCCGTAATCGACCACCACAATCATCGGTAGACGTCCCTCCGGTCACCGATGGTGATGATGGTGATGAGAAGCCTCGAATGTTCCACCCGATAGATGATGCGGTAATCGCCGGTGCGGTATTTCCGATACCCCTTCCATTCCCCTCTCAGAAATTCCCCGAGGTTAGGGTTGAGGGCAAGGCGGTCAATCGCCCTGGCGATCTGCTCGCCGACCTTCCGGCTGGAATGGATGAACTGGTCGAACTTTTCCTGAGCGAGCCTGGAAAGGACAACCGAGTACCGGGCCGTCATAGACGATGACGGCGCTTCACCTCGGACCAGGGCACCACCTCTCCCCTCCGGATCTGCCGCTCAGCCTCTAGGATCTCCTTCCCAAGCCGGTACGCGGCATCATCGGCGTCGATCAGCCTCTTCGGCTTGAGCAGGAGCCGATTATTGGGCATCACCTCAATCTCCAGCCGGTCACCGCCTCGCAGGCGAAGCTTCTCGCAGACCCGTTTCGGAATCGTGATCTGATGCTGCGACGTCAACTTGACCTCTTGTGATTCTCGAAGCATCTCTCGTCCTCCTAATGTGCCATTATAATAATGGCACATTACCTCTGCCCTTGTCAAGCCCGGTTCCGCCCCCCCAGGGTTACAGCCGGCCTTTCGTGGAGGGCACGCCGCGCACGCGGGGGTCAAGCTCCACCGCCTCGCGCAGGGCCCGCCCGAGCGCCTTGAAGATCGATTCCAGCAGATGGTGGATGTCCCCGCCGGCCTTGAGCACGTCGGCATGCAGCGTCACACCGCTCGCCCGCACAAAGCTCTCCAGAAAATGCCGGGCATCGTCCAGGTCGTACGCCAGGTGCGCGGCGTGCGCCCTCCCGCGCCGGTACGAGCTCGCCTTCCGGCCCGTGCCCCAACGCATCTGGAGGTGCGGCCGACCGCTTAAGTCCACCACCACCCGCACCCGGGCGAGCGTCTCATCCATCGGCACGAACGCCGACCCCATCCGGCGGATTCCCGCCTTTCCCCCGAGCGCCCGCCGGAACGCCTCTCCCAGCGCCAGCCCCAGATCCTCGTTGGTGTGGTGGAGGTCCACCTGCAGGTCCCCTCGGGCCGTGAGCCGGAGGTCGAACAGGCCGTGCTTGGCCAACAGCTCCAGCATGTGGTCGAGGAATGGGATCCCGCTGGCGATCGCGTACCGCCCGCTGCCATCGAGGCAGAGCCGCCCGCGGATCCTCACCTCCTTGCTGTCGCGCCGCACCTCCGCCACACGCCTGCGCCTGCTCATCTTAGAACCGGCTCTTACTCATCCTGGTCGAGGCGGGCCTGGACCGATTCCCAGTGCCGGGTCAGGCCTTCGATGGTGGCCAGGCGCTGGATCATGTCGCGGTCGGCCTCCAGCGCCTTGCGGGTGTAGCCGATCACATGGGTCACCCTCATGAAGTCCCCCACCCCCAGGCCGGAGAAGAACCTGCCGGTCCCGCCCGTCGGCAGGACGTGGCTGGGGCCGGCCGCGTAGTCCCCGACGGAAGCAGGGGAATAGGGGCCGACGAAGATCGCCCCGGCGGTGCGGATCTTGCGGACCAGCGCCTCCGGACGTCGAACCTGAATCTCCAGATGCTCCGGCGCCAGGGCATTCGCCACCTCCGCCGCCTCCGCCAGACTCCGGACCATGATGATGTAACCGCGTCCCACCCTGTGCTGGATGGCACGCGCCAGCGCCTTGGAAGGGGTGATGAGCACGGCCAGCCCCTGATGATGCTCGTTCTCCGCCTCCAGATCCTTCGCCACAAACTCCGGATTCGCGTGCTGGTTGGCGATCACGGCGATCTCCGTCGGGCCCGCCGTCATGTCGATGTCCACGTAGCCGTACACCTGGCGCTTGGCCTCCGTCACGTAGGCGTTGCCGGGCCCGACGATCTTGTCCACCTTCGGGATCGTCTTCGTGCCGAACGCGAACGCCGCAATCGCTTGCGCCCCGCCCATCTTGTAGACGGCGCTGACCTTGAGGAGATTCGCCACCACCAGGATGTGCGGGTCCACCGACCCGTCCGGCCTCGGCGGGGTCGCCAGCAGGATCTCCTTCACGCCGGCGATGCGGGCCGGCAGGACCGTCATGTACACCGTCGAGACCAGGGGGGCTGTTCCTCCGGGGATGTAAACTCCCACCCGCTCCAGGGGAACCGGCTGCTCCCCCAGCACCACGCCATTCTCGTCCCGCATCCTCCACGGCCGCTTC
>CAYFHV010000034.1:0-12636 GCA_964343105.1 uncultured Planctomycetia bacterium
TGGTGGAGATGGAGGTCATCAGGATCGGGCGCAGCCGGATGGGGCAGGCCTCCAGGAGGGCTTCCTGAACCCCCTTGCCCTGCTCGCGCAGGTGGTTGGTGAAATCCACCAGAAGGATGGAGTTCTTCTTGACGATCCCCATCAGCAGGATGAGCCCAATATAGCTGTAGATGTTGAGGGACTGGTTGCCCAGCCAGAGTGCGATGAAGGCGCCGCTGACGCTGAAGGGAAGGGCCAGGAGGACGGTCAGCGGATGCAGGTAGCTGTTGTACTGGCTGCCCAGGATCATGTAGGCCACCACTACCCCGAGCCACAGGGCGAAGACCAGACTCTGGAACGACTCCCGGAAGGTCTGGGTGGCCCCGCCGAAGACGGCGTGGTACCCCTCCGGAAGGGCCTCCCGGGCGATTCCCTCCGCCTCCTCGAGGGCCGCCTGCTGGGATTTTCCGGGTGCAATGTTGGCGGAGAGGGAGATGGCCCGCTCCCGTCCCTTTCGGGTGATGGTCAGATACGATGGTTTCTCGGTGATGGCGACCACCTCCTTCAGCTGCACCAGCTCCCCGCGGTTGTTCCAGACCCAGAGCTTCTCGATGTCCTGTGAGCGGGTGCGCTGGCTTGGGATGAGCCGCACCCGCACGTCGTAGCGCCTCCCACCCCGGGTGTATTTACCCACCCGCTCGCCGCCGATCGTGGCGTTGATGGTGCGGCCGATCGCCTCCATGCTGACTCCGCGCTCGGACGCCTTCTCCCGGTCCGGGTGCACGCGCACCTCCGGCACCCCCTCCAGGTAATCGGTGTCCACGTCCACCAGGAGGGGGCTCTTCCTCATCCGCTCCTCGATCTCCTTCGCGTAACCGGCCAGCTTCTCCCACTCCGGGCCGCGGACAGTCAGCTCCACCGGGAAGCCGCGCTGGGCCGAGAGCCCGCTCAAGGAGAGGTCCTGGATCACCGCGCGGGTGTCCGGGATCTTGTTGAGCTCCTGGCGGAAGAGGTTCATGAGCGTCTGCTGACTCGTCTTCCTCTCGGATCGCGGCGTGAGCGTGATGAAGAGGATTCCGGTGTTGACCTCGCCGCCTCCGAAGCCGCCGATGGCGCCGAAGTAACGCTTCACCTCCGGCCGGCTCATGGCGAAGGCTTCCGCATGCTTGAACCGCTCGTCGGTGAACTCGATGGAGGAACCGATCGGGGTCTGGAGACGGCAGAGGAACATCCCCTGGTCCTGCGGCGGCACGAACTCCTTGCGCAGGTTGGGGCTGATGGTAACGACCGAGGCGAGGAAGAGCGCCAGGGAGGCCAGGATCACCAGCCACCGGTGGCGCAGGCACCAGGGCAGGAGAGCCCGGTAGGCGCGCGCGAGGCGCCGGAAGGAGCCGTCCGCCATGCGGCTGATGAGATTGTGGTGCTCGCCGACCCGCAGGAAGGCGGCGCAGCGCATGGGGGCGAGGGTCAACGCCTCCAGCAGAGAGAGGGCCACCGCCACGGAGATGGTGACGCCGAACTCGAAGAAGAATTTTCCGATGATCCCCTTCATGAAGGCGACGGGGAGGAAGATGGCGACGATGGCCAGCGTGGCAGCCAGCGCCGCGAAGGTGATCTGCCGGGCGCCCGCACGGGCCGCCTCCACGGGTCCCAAGCCCTGCTCCTGGTAGCGGACGATGTTCTCCATCACCATGATGGCGTCGTCCACCACGATGCCGATCGCCAGGGTAAGACCCAGCAGGGTGAAGGTGTTCAGCGTAAAGCCGAAGAAGACCATGCAGATGAAGGTGCCGATGATGGAGGTGGGGATCGCCATCAGGATGTTGAAGGTGGCGCTCCAGGAGCCCAGGAAGAGCCAGCAGACCAGGGAGGTGAGCACCGCCGAGAGGATGAGGGTGAAGGTGAGCTCCCGGATCGACTCCTCCACGAAGCGGGTCCGGTTGAAGTTGACCCCCATCTCGATCCCCTTGGGGAGCTGTTTCTTGACCTCCTCCAGCTTCTCGAGGACCCGGCGGCCCACCGCCACCTCGTTCGCCCCGCGCTGCTTCTTGATCCCCAGGCCGGCGGCCGGCTTGCCCATGATGCGGGCCAGCCGGCGCGTGTCGGCCAGCCCATCCTCCACCACGGCCACGTCCTTGAGGGTGATCGGCTTGTAGACCGGTTGGCCCCCGCGCCGGGAGATGACGAGGTCACCGAACTGCTCCGTGCTAACTGCCTCCCCCATGGCGCGCACGTTGAATTCCTGCTGACCGGTCTCAATCCGTCCCGCAGGCAGCTCCGCGTGCTCCCGCTGGATTGCCTGGACCACGTCGTCCACAGTGAGCTGCAGCGCCTCCAGCTTCCCGGCGTCCAGCCAGACGCGGAGGTTCCGCTCGATGAAGCCGCCCAGCATCACCTCGCCGACGCCGGAGATCGTCTGAAACTTGTCCCGCAGGTGGTTCTGCACGTAATCCATGAGCTCCCGCCGGGGAAGGTCACCGGAGACGCCCAGCCACATGATCGGGTTGTCCTGCGGGTTGACCTTGCTCACGATCGGCGGATCGATCTCCTCCGGCAGACGGCGCTGGGCCTGGGCGATCTTGGTCTGCACCTCCTGGACGGCCACGTCGATGTCCCGCCCCAGCTCAAACTCGATCGTGACGCTGGCCGATCCCTGCCGGGCGGAGGAGGAGACGTCCCGGATCCCCTGGACCGTCATGACGGCGTCCTCCACGATGTCCACCACGTCGGTCTCCATGACCTCCGGGGCTGCCCCCTCCCACGAGAGCTCCACGTTGACCACAGGGAACTCCACATCCGGCATTTGGCTGACCCCCATCTGGTTGAAGCTGATGAGGCCGAAGAGGATGAGCCCGACCATCAGCATCCAGGCGAAGACCGGGTTCTTGATCGAGAGATCCGAGAGGGTCATCTGGACACTCCGAGGGTTGGCTGGTCTGCCCGCGAGGGGTGGTTTGCCGAGGACGTGGTGGAGGCACGGCGGGCATGGTGTCCCGAGCGCCAGCGAGGGACGAGCCGGGCCGGAACCCGAGAGAGCAAAGCCACGCTGGGGCTTTGCGAACGTTCCGAGGCGGACCGCCCGTCGCGGGCAGACCGGTCAGCGGTCGCAGGATCGCGGATCGGCCTCATGGGATTGTCTCCCCTGCGGCCACGCGGAGCTTCCAGTAGAGGCGGTGCGCCTGGTACAGGGCGGCGATGAGGTCCCGCCGGGCATCCTGCAGCTCTCCCAGGGTGCGGAGGACCTCCAGGTTGCTCACCAGACTGCGGCGGTACTCCTCCACCTGGAGCTGGTAATTCTCCTCCTGCGCCTCCAGCGCCTTGGTGAGCGCCCGGACGCGGGCGAGGGCGCCGTCGTATTCCGAATGGGCATCACGGATCTCCTGGGCCGTCTGACGCCGCGCCTGCTCGATCCGGATCCGGGCCTGGCGCAGGCGGGACTCCGCCTCCTTGGCTGCCCCCAGGGCGCTGCCGCCCTGGAAGATTGGAACATCCACCTTGAGGGAGGCGTCCCAGGCGACCTCCTTGGCCGCCCCGGAGCGCTCCACGAAGTAGTTGCCCTCCGTCGTCACCGTCGGGTAGAACTTGGCCCGCGCCACCCGGAACTCCTGCCGCGCGATCTCGGAGGAGATCTCGGCGGCCTGGACGTCCGGACGCAGATCCGCCCCCGCGACGAGATTTTCCTGGGGAGGCAGAGCCGGCAGAGCCGCTCCCGGATCGGCAAGATCGCCGATTGGTGCCAGGCCGGTGAGGAACTGCAGAAGCTGTGAGGCGATTTGCTCCCGGGTCTGCCCCTCCTCCCATTCCGCCTCGACCCGGTAGAGCTGGGCGCGCGCCGCCACCAGCTCACTCGGCCGGGAACGGCCTATTCTTTCCCGGCCTTCCAGCTCCTGGATCCGCTCGCGAAGGGTCTGGCGGATGGAATCCAGGACTTGGAGGTCCTCCCTCTGCTCGAGGAGAAGATGAAAGGCGTCCGAGACGTCCACCAGGAGGAGCTGCTCGGCCCGGCGCTTCTCCTGCTGCCGGAGCCGCTTCTCGGACTTCGAGCCCTCCATCGCGGCGAACTCCTTGAAGCCGGAGAAGAGGGGCTGGCTGAAGGTGAATTTCCGCTCTGGAAGGGAGCGGCGCGTGAAGGCGGAGTCGCCGCTTCCGTCCTGGCGTTTGTCCACGGAGGAGAAGGAGAGCTTGGGCAGGACGGCGCTCAACGATTTCAGGAAGCGCCCCTCGGTTTCTGTGATCAGCTCCTGGCGGACGGCGATCTCCTCGCTGCGCTGCAGGGCGAGCCGGTAGCAGTCGGCGATGGTGAGCATCTGCGGATCGGGGTCGGCAGCGCCGGCCTGCGCCGGGGAAAACAGAGCGGCCAGCCCGAATCCGAAAAGGGAAGCCAGCCACAGCGGGGATCTCATGGGGGAAGGTCTCCTAGCGCTTCCGGCGGTTCTGAGAGAGGATTCCGACGACCCGCTCGAGCGTGCGCAGGTACTGGGCCCGGTCCCCGGCGGGGATCTGGCCGAACACCTCGACCAGCATCCGCCGCTTCTGGTCCCAGATGTTGCCGAGGACCCGCCGGCCCTTGGCGGTGAGCCCCACGCGGACCAGGCGGCGATCGCGGCTGTCGCTCACGCGGTGGACCAGGTTCTGCGCGATGAGCCGGTCGACGAGGCCGGTGGCCCCCGGCCGGGAGATCCGCAGGAAGCGGGCCAGCTCATTCATCGGGCAGAGGTCGTTGCGGCTGAGGAATTCCAGGACCCACAGCTGGGGAAGGGTGATCCGCCCGCGGGAAAGGTAATTGGACTCCCGCTGGGCGAAGCCGCGGATCATCTGCGGCAGCAGCTCAATCATCCTCCGGCCGAAAAGGTGAATGTCCATGCGGGACTCTCCAGATAGATAGCTATATTAACTATTTGCACAAGGAAGTATATCTGCCCGGGTGTCCTGTGTCAAGGGAGGTGCGGTGAACGGCGCGGGGAATGGCCCCCCGGAGCGGTGCGGCTAACGGCCGTCCGGGGCGGGGTAAAGTTGGCCGGCGAGCCGGCGCATCCCGGCGGTGAGTGAGAGGGCCTGGAGCTTGCCGGGTGCAACCCAGCGCAGGGCAATGTACCCGCAGGAGGGCCTCGGCCTTCCCCTCCAGCGGCAGCGCAGGGCCCGCAGATGCAGACGGCGATGGGAGAGGATCTGAATGACCTGCGCCTGGGGTTGTGCGGGCTCCGCTTGCACTCCCAGCCGTTCCCGAAGCAGGCCGGAGAGGCGGCCGGCGTGGGAGCTGCCCGGCCGGTGCTCACCACCGGGGAATTCCCAGAGGCCCGGCAGGAGGCCGGAAAGGGGCCGCCGCGCGAGAAGGACTCGGCCGTCCTGTTCCAGGATGCCGCACAGGTAGGTGATCCGCTTCTTCGGCGTCTGCCGACGCGCGGGAGGGATCCGCTCCTGCCAGCCGTTGCGGCGGGCGATGCAGCCGGATCGGATCGGACAGGCGGGACAGGTCGGATGCCGGGGCAGGCAGATGGTCGCTCCCAGATCCATCAGGGCCTGGTTGAAATCGCCGGGCCGGTTCTCAGGCACAAGCTGACCGGCGATCCCCCAGAGCCGGGCCTGAACGGCGGCTTGCCGGGGATCCTGCCGGATCCCGAAATAGCGGCAGAGGATCCTGAGGACATTTCCGTCAAGGACCGGCGCGGGGCGGTCGAAGGCGATGCTGGCGATGGCGCCGGCGGTGGTCCTGCCGATCCCGGGCAACTGGGTGAGATCCTCCGGACGGTCGGGGATCCGGCCCCCGTACTCGCGCACGACCTGGATCGCCCCGGCATGCAGGTTCTTCGCGCGCGAATAGTAGCCCAGCCCGGACCAGAAATCCAGGACGCGGGTGAGCGGCGCGCGGGAGAGGGCCTCGAGACTCGGGAAGCGGCGGAGGAACCGCTCATAGTAGGGAATGACGGTCTCCACCTGCGTCTGCTGAAGCATCGCCTCGGACACCCAGACGTGGTAGGGATTCCTGCTCTTTCTCCAGGGAAGATGCCGGCGGGCGTGCCGCCGGTACCAGGCCAGAAGCCGATCCTGCAACGCGCGCATGGGCGATCCCCGACCTTCCGGCCGGCGCCGGTCAGGGATGGGCCGCGGGCATGAAGACGAGGCCCCGGAAGGACTGCCAGCGGGCGTCCCGGAACTCCCTGAGCCCATAGAGGATCGAGGAGACGTCCCGACGGCGGTACGTCCAGCCCAGGCGGTCCCAGAAGGAGAAGATGCTGGCGTAGTTGGAGTTGGTCTCGGCCGGGATGTCGGAATGATGAACCCGGTGCATGTTGGGGGAGACCAGGGCCAGGCGGATCCAGCGATCGATCCGCTGGGGCAGGGCGATGTTGCTGTGGTGGAAGAGGATGACCGGCTGAAGGACCAGCTCATACAGGACCAGATTCTTGAGGGAGATCCCCAGCAGCGGGATCACCGCCAGCCTCAGCAGCGTGGAGATCACCATCTCCCCGAGATGGAACCGGTAGGCCGAGGTGGAGTCCACCGCCGGGTCGCTGTGGTGAACGCGATGGAACCGCCAGAGGAGCGGCAGCGCATGATTGGCCCGGTGCCAGAGGTACATCCACAGATCAAAGGCGAGGAAGCCGACCAGAAGCTCCGAACGGTCGGCCAGGTTCAGCCGCGGGAGGAACCCGACGGCGGTGAGCTCTCCCCAGCGCGCCGAGGCGGCCACCAGGCCGCTGAATCCCAGGGTCAGCACGAAGCCGTTGAGGAGCCCGATGCCGATGTTCCGGATCCCGTGCGTGACCCGCTGCGGCCGATCCATGAAGAGAGGGACCGCGGATTCCAGCCACAGGCAGAGCCCCAGCGCCGCCAGTTGTACGAGCAGTCCCGTCATCGGCATGGTGTCTGGCACCGATTTCAATGATACCATGGGGAAAATGGCTGCGCCGGTGCTTCAACGGAGTGAAGATGGAGATTCGATTCGAAAGGATTGAAGCGTCCTACGATGGCCGCCCGGTTTTGAAGGGGGTCACCACCACAATTCCCTCTGGAGCCACGGTTTCGGTGGTGGGGCCCAGCGGCTGCGGCAAGTCCACCTTCCTGAGGCTCATCAACGGCTTGGTCAAGCCCACCCAGGGAGTCGTTTTCCTGAATGGGCAGTGCCTCGACTACTCCCGAATCCTCTCCATTCGAAGGGGGATGGGATACGTGATGCAGGAGGCGGGGCTTTTCCCTCACGTCACGATTGAGGACAACCTCTCCCTGCTGCCAAAACTCCAGGGCTGGGATTCGAAGCGGATCGCCGAAAGGCTCAAGGAGCTCCTTGCACTGGTGAACCTGAGGGATCCAGGGATCCTTGCGCGTTATCCCAGGAGCTTGAGCGGCGGACAACGCCAGCGGGTGGCCATCGCCCGGGCCCTCATGCTGGATCCACCGGTGCTTCTTATGGATGAGCCGTTCTCCGCCTTGGACCCCGTGATCCGCCGGGAGCTGCAGGAGGAGTTTCTTCGTTTAAAGCCGATCCTTCACCGCACGATCGTTCTGGTGACCCACGACTTTGCCGAGGCATACCGGCTGGGTGACCGGATTCTGCTCCTGAACGAGGGCGTCATCGAGCAGGAGACAAGCCCGCAGGAGTTCCTCCGTCGCCCCGCCACCCGCTTGGCCGAAGCGTTCCTCCGATCGGCGCAGGGAATTCCCCAAGGATGAAAAGTTTGCAGGGGATGAGGAGGGTTTTCCTTCCGGTTCTAACGGGGCTTGCCCTGTTTCCCGTGTCTTTTTGGGGAGAAGGGGTGACCCAAGAGGCTGCCTTAGCGCAAGAGACAGATCCGGCCTCGACGGCCAAGAAGCCGACCATCAAGGTGGCGAGCAAGCACTTCACCGAGGGGTACATCTTGACAGAGATTCTTGCCCAGCTCCTGGAGGAAAAGGGATACCCGGTTGTGCGGATCCATGGATTGGGAGGAACCACGGTCTGCTTCCAAGCCCTGGTGAAGGGCGAGATTGGCCTCTACCCGGAGTACACCGGCACGATCGAGAAAGAGCTCGTCAAATCCCCTGTCTCCTTGAACCAGGAGGAGCTTAAGGCGATCCTGGAGAGCCGGTTTGGGTTAACCTTCCTGCCTCCCTTTGGATTCAACAACACCTACGCCATTGCCCTTTCCAGACACAAGGCCCAGGAGCTAGGGATTGCCACCGTCTCCGAGTTGGGCGAGCATCCGGAGCTCACGGGGGGATTCAGCTACGAGTTTCTGAAACGGGAAGATGGCTGGGAAGCCTTAGCCCAGCGTTACGGGCTTTCCTTTACCCCTTTTGGGATGGAGCACGGGCTGGCTTACGAGGCGCTTGAAAGCGGACAGATCGATTTCACTGATGCCTACACGACCGATGCCAAGATCGAGAAATTCGGCCTCGTGATTCTGGAAGACAACCTGAAGTTTTTTCCTTCGTACCGGGCGGTTCCACTCCTGCGCAAGGATCTTGCTCAGGAATTGGCTCCCCTTCTGGCCCCGTTGGTAAACAGCATCGATGAAGTCGCGATGCGGAGGCTCAATGCGCAGGCGGAGCTGGAACAGGTGCCTTACAAGGAGGTGGCGCGGAGATTCCTTGTGGGTAAAGGGCTGACCCGTGAAAGGCCCAGGGCCCCTCAAGAAAGATTGTGGGCTCGCCTGGGGCGCAGGACGTTAGAGCACCTGGGGCTCACCCTCATTGCCCTTTTGGCAGCGGTGGCCTTTGCCCTGCCCTTGGGGATCCTTTCCTACCGGGCGCCCCTCTTGGGAAACGGCATCATCTCCTTGGCAGGGCTTCTCCAGACGATTCCCTCGATTGCCCTTCTCGCGCTGTTGATCCCGGTCTGCGGAATCGGGAAATGGCCTGCCATCGTGGCTTTGTTTCTCTACGGACTTCTGCCGATCATCCGGAATACGTACATCGGTCTCAAACATGTGGATCCCCAGTACAAGCTGATCGCCCTAGCCATGGGGCTGACCCCTTCCCAGCGCCTGAGGCTCGTGGAACTTCCGCTTTCCTTTCCGATCCTTTTGGCAGGGATCAAGACAGCGGCGATCATCAACATCGGTACCGCTACCCTGGCCGCATTCATTGGGGCAGGAGGGTTGGGGGAGCCGATCGTGACCGGCTTGGCCCTGAACGACCACCGGCTGATTCTGGAGGGCGCAATTCCCGCTGCTGGATTGGCCCTCGCCACCGAGCTGGGATTCCGCTTCCTGGATCGCACCCCATGGCGAGGAGAGGAATCGGGGTGGCAATAGAGAGCGCTTCTCTCCGGTCGCTACGAGACGGCTAGCTCTTCCTCATCCCACCAGCGCAGCTCTTCCAGGATTTCTTCCTCTACGTTTTCATCCAGAGAAGTCCCGCGAAGCGGGGCCTCTGAGCCCAGCTCTTCCGGCGACGGGGCCTCGTCCGTCTGCTCCAGCTCTTCCCAGAGTTTCAGGATCTCCGCCTCCTCTTGGGGACCGATCGCCTCCGCCAGCACGATCCGATCGGATTCCTCCAGATCCTCCTCCAGGGAACGCTCTCCCAGCTCCTCCAGGAGGGACACCTCCATCAGGATCTCAGATTCCGGGCCCACGATCCCCGGGGGGTTTCCTGTCGGGCGCAACCCCACGACGACGAGGACCAGCGCGGCAACCAGAGCGCCGCTCCACGCCAGATCCCATCGGGGCTGCAGGGTCCAGCGGGGACGGAAGAGCGGTGCCGGTGCTTTCCGCGGACGGATCCGGGCCAAGACTTCCTCGCTGAACCGCTCCAGGAGATGCGCAGGAGGGTTCTTGAGGGGATGACGGCTCAGCCATCCCCGCAGCCAGGAGTCCCAATCGGCGGGTTTCATCGGCCGGCCTCCGCTGAGAGGAATGGCTCCAGCCGGCCTCGCAGGGCGTGAGCCGCCCGGAAGAGATGCGCCTTGACCGTTCCCGGACGGCAGCCCATCACCTTGGAGACTTCCTCCAGAGACATCCCATGCAGATGATGCAGCAGGAAAGCCGTGCGCTGCTTCATCGGCAACCTCTCGAGGCCGTCTGCCAGACGGCCTGCCAGCTCCCGGTCGGCCGCCGCCTGTCGGGGATCCTGCCGGGGGTCGGCCAGCTCAAAAAGCTCAGGGGCCTCCTCGGGAGGGTCCGCCTCGGATCGGAGGGAAACCGTGGCGGGCTGGCGTGCCTTCCTTCGGAAGAAATCCTTGCACTCGTTCGCCACGATCCGGTAGAGCCAGGTTGAGAAGCGGGATCCTCCGCGAAAGCGGCCGAGGGCGCGGTAGGCCTGGACAAAGGCGTTCTGGGCCAGATCCCGGGCGTCTTCGAAGTTACCCACGAAGCTGTAGGCGAGCTTGCATGCGGCGAGCTGGTAGCGCTCCACCAGCTCGCCGTAGCGCTCAACCTCACCGCCTCGTACCGCCTCAAGAATCTCCTCATCGGTGGCCATGGTCGGAGACAGTGTATCACCTACGGTTTCCCCCGCGAGACCCCTGTCCTCCGCGAGACTGCGGCGAACGATGCTCTCCGCCGCGGCCAACCCCGCCGCGCCCTTCACCTCGGCCGTGGTCGCGGACCCCGTGATCGCGGTGCGGATGCCGCCGGTCCCGGATGTTCTCCCTGCGGTCATGAACACGCTCCCTCCAGTGGGGATGGTTCTTGATGAACCGGTGGTAGGCCTCCGGGTGGTTTTCCTTCATACGCTCCAGCTTTTCCCGGCGCCAGTTCTGCCGATGCTCCATCACCTCCCGGTAACGTTCCGGGTTCTTCTGCTTCAGCTCCGAGAGCCGCTTCTCCAGCCGCTCCTGGCGCTTCGCCTTCAGGCGCTCGAACAGCTCCGGCCGGTTTTCCTTGATCCACTGGAGCCGCTTCTGTTTCTTCTCCCGGATCTTGACCATCGCCTGCCGGTAGGCCTCCGGGTCGTTCTCCTTTAGGTACTCGAGCCGTTCACGCAGCTTGGCCCTTTTTTCCTGCACCGTCTGGCGGAACTTCTCCCTCCCCGGTCCGGCGGTGCGCGCCTCCTCGCCTTCCTCGTATCCCTCCGCCTGTTCCTCGGACTCCGCGTGGGCAGGCCGGCCGAGGGGAAGAATCGCAAGCCCAAGCACTGCAATGAGAAGAAGCAACTGTCTGTTCATCGTCTTTCCCTCCTTCTGCCCTTTAGACGCCGGACAGAGGAAAAGGTTTACAGAGAACCGGTGAGAGGAACGCGAGGTGCACGGCGGCGCTCTTCGGGGATGCCGGGAGGCGAGATGAGCTGGCGGACGAGGATTCGGTCCGATTCCTCCATTCGCGTGAAGGAGATCCCCAGGCGGAACTGTCCGGCGTAGGGCAGGCAGTGGACCACGCGGCCGGTCACCTGCATGAGCCCCGCCGGGTGAGCGGAA
This sequence comes from uncultured Planctomycetia bacterium, assembly GCA_964343105.1. Taxonomy (GTDB): domain Bacteria; phylum Omnitrophota; class Gorgyraeia; order 1-14-0-20-64-10; family 1-14-0-20-64-10; genus CAYFHV01. The sequence continues at coordinate 11,312 of CAYFHV010000034.1, forward strand.
ATGGGGAGCGCGGCCCGCGAGAATTCAAGCCGAAGCAGCAGGCCCCACGGGAGAGAAACGTTGCTCAGGAGGCCGAGCCCGTACTCGCTGATGTCGTAGAGGAAAGCCTGTATCGGCCCGTCCGGCTTGTACGCCGTCTGCGACCGCTCCGGATCTTCCTGAACCTCCACGCGGACAGGGATCGACATAGCCAGCACGTATTCTATCACCCACCGCCCAGAGGAGGCCGGTATAATGGCGAGGGTTAAGGTCGCCATGCCGAACAAGACGCTGGAGGTTCTGCTCAAAGAGGAAAGGGCTTTCCCGCCGCCGGAAGGTTTTGCCCGCCGCGCGAACGTCCGGGATCCTGGTGTGTACGAAAAGGCCGCCAGGGACCCATTGGCATTCTGGGAGTCGTTCGCCGGGGAGCTGCACTGGTTCAGCCGATGGGGAAAGGTGCTCGAGTGGGATCTGCCGGACGCCCGGTGGTTTGTCGGCGGCAAGACCAACCTTTCCACTAACTGCCTGGACCGCCACCTGTCCGGCGCGCGCAGGGACAAGCCGGCGATCCTCTGGGAGGGAGAGCCCGGGGAAGAGCGGCGCCTCACCTACGCCCAACTGCATCGGGAGGTCTGCCGGTTCTCGCACGCCCTCGAGCGGCTCGGGGTGAAGCGGGATGATCGTGTGACGATCTACATGCCGATGGTGCCGGAGCTGGCGATCGCCATGCTCGCCTGCGCGCGGATCGGGGCCCCGCACAGTGTGGTCTTCGGCGGGTTCAGCGCCGAGGCCCTGAGGGACCGGCTCAACGATTCGCAGTCCAAGGTGCTGGTGACCGCCGATGGCGGCTGGAGGCGGGGCTCTGTGGTGCCGCTCAAAAAGAATGCCGATGAGGCGCTGGTGGCGGCCCCCTCCGTGGAGAAGGTGGTCGTCTTCCGGCGGTTGAAGGAATCCGGCTGTCCGATGAAGGCGGGCCGGGATCTCTGGTGGGAGGAGCTGGTGGCCGGACAGCCGGACCAGCACGAGGCGGCTCAGCTCGATTCGGAGCAGATGCTGTACCTCTTGTACACGAGCGGCACGACCGGCAAACCCAAGGGGGTGGTCCACACGACCGGCGGGTACATGGTCGGCTGCTACGCCACGACGAAATGGATCTTTGACCTGAAGGAAGAAGATCTTTTCTGGTGCACCGCGGACATCGGCTGGGTGACCGGCCACTCGTACGTTGTCTACGGGCCGCTTTTGGACGGGGCGACCACCCTCATGTACGAGGGGGCGCCGGATCATCCGGGCAAGGACCGCTTCTGGCAGATCGTGGAGAAGTACCGGGTCAGCGTCTTCTACAC
>CAYFHV010000035.1:0-12585 GCA_964343105.1 uncultured Planctomycetia bacterium
CAGCGCGAACGGGGCACGGTCTTCATTCTCCTTAATCTTCCTTTGTTCAGGAGTGAGCGCGAGAGCGAGCGCTGGGCCTCGCTGGGGCCCAGACAGCGTGTCCGCGAATCCCCACGCCCGAGCCGGAGTGCCGCTGTTTCACCGCCGGATCTGGCCGCGGCCGACCACCACGTACTTGTAGCTGGTCAGCTCCTCCAGGCCCATCGGCCCGCGCGCATGCAGCTTGTCCGTGGAGACGCCGATCTCCGCCCCGAGGCCGAACTGGCCGCCGTCGGTGAAGCGGGTGGAGGCGTTGACGTACACGCAGGCCGAATCCACCTTGCGCAGGAACTCCTCCGCCCGGCCCTTCGAGCGGGTGACGATGGCGTCCGAGTGGCCGGAGCCGTACCGCTGGATGTGGGTGATGGCCTCTTCCAGCGAGTCGACCACCCTCACCGAAAGGATGAGCGCCAGATACTCCGTCGCCCAATCCTGTGCCGTAGCGGCCCGGATCGGCAGACCCCGGAGGATCCTGCGCGTGGCGGCGTCTCCACGCAGCTCCACCCCGGCCTGCCGATAACGCCGCGCCATGCCGGGCAGAAACCGCGGCGCCTCCCTCCGGTGGACCAGCAGCGTCTCCATGGCGTTGCAGACGCCGGGCCGCTGGACCTTCGCGTTGTAGCAGATCTCCTCCGCCATCCTCAGATCCGCCCCCTCATCCACAAAGGTGTGGCAGATCCCCTTGTACTGTTTGATCACCGGAACCTTCGCCTTGGCCACCACCTGGCGGATCAGGCCCTCCCCGCCCCGGGGAATGACCAGATCCACCCAACCCACCATCCCCAGCAGGATCTCCACCGCGCGGCGATCCGTGGTCTCCACGAGCGCCACCGCCCAGCGGGGCAGCCCCGCCTTCACCGCTCCTCTCTGCAGCCGACGATGAATCGCGCGGTTCGAGTGGATCGCCTCCGATCCTCCCCGCAGGATGACGCTGTTGCCGGCCTTGACGCACAGCCCGGCGCAGTCAGCGGTGACGTTGGGCCTGGCCTCATAGATGACCGCCACGACCCCGATGGGAACCCGGACCTTGGCGATCCTCAGCCCGTTCGGGCGCCTCCACCGGTGAATCACCTTTCCCACGGGATCCGGCAGGCGGGCGACCTCCCGCAAGCCGGCCGCCATCTCCGCGATCCGCTGCTCGTTGAGGAGGAGCCGATCAAGCAGGGCCCCGGAGATCCCGGCGGCGCGGGCCGACGCGAGGTCCCGAGCGTTGGCGGCCAGGATCTCCCTGCGGCCGCTCTGAAGACTGGACGCCATCTTCAGAAGCGCCCGGTCCTTCACAGCCGTGGGAAGACGGGCCAGCTCCACCGAGGCCGCCTTCGCCCGGTGCGCAAACTGCTCAACCTCCTGCTGGATCCCCCGCATATTCATCCCTCCCACGAGTGCCTGCGCCTTCATCCCCTCAGGATAACCAGGCCGTCCCGATGGATCACCTCTTCGGCCCTCCGTCCAAGGAGGGCCTCCACCGCATCGCTCTTGAGTCCGACGATCCGCTCCAGCTCCGCATGGGAATAGTTGACCCTCCCGCGGGCAAACTCGCATCCCCGCTCGTCCCGGACGCTCACCACCGCCCCGCGCCGGAAATTCCCCTCCACCTCCCGGACGCCCGAGGCCAAGAGGGAACGCCCCTTGCCCACCAGCGCCTCCCTGGCTCCCTGATCAACGCCGAGGGATCCCTGGGGAGTGGCTGTGAAGGCCAGCCACCGCTTGCTTCTTCGGACACTGATCCCTGCGGGAGAGACAAACCAGGTGCTCCGCCCCTCCCAGGCGGATCTTCCCTGAGAGGCGGCCAGCCGCTCGACCAGGCTCAGACGCCCGCGGCCGTTCATCACCACCATCGGGATGCCGCTGGCCAGCGCGATCCTTGCCGCCTTCAGCTTCGTCCGCATCCCCCCCGTCGAGGACTGTTTTGAGGTCCCCCGCGCAACCCGCTCCAGCTCCGGGGTGATCTGCGTCACCAGGTACAGGGGATCCACCGGCCCCACGAGATGGTCCACATCGGTCAGGATCAGCAAGAGGTCCGCCCCCACCAGGGCGGCCACCTGGGCCGAGAGGAGGTCGTTGTCTCCGTATCGGATCTCCTCGGTGGAGACCGTGTCGTTCTCATTGATGATCGGCACGATGCGGGCCCGCAGAAGTGTTTCCATCGTGGCCTTGATGTTGAGGTACCGGCGGCGGTCCTCCAGGTCTCCCCGGGTGAGGAGAAGCTGGGCGGCATGCAGTCCCTCCTGCTCCAGGCGCGCGGTGTACCACTGCATCAGCTTCCCCTGGCCGGTCGCAGCCGCTGCCTGCAGCTTCGCCAGATCGCGGGGCCTGCTCTTGAGCTCCAAGACACCCATCCCCACGCCGATGGCACCGGAGGTCACCAGGATCGCCTCCTTGCCGTGCCGCCACAGGGAACCGACCTCCGAGGCGATCGATTCCACAGCAGGCCGGCTCACCTGGAGCTGCCGTTCGTCGGTGAGCACCGAGGTGCCCACCTTGATGACCCACCGTCTTGCCTTCTGGGCGATCTCGACCGGATCGAACCGTTCAGTCATCTTGCTTCAACCGTTTCAGTCTTGCCTTGATCATCTCCAACAGCTCGGGGATCCCCTCGCCGGTCTCGGCGGAGAGCTCCATCGGCCGGAGCCGGCATTCCTTCCGAAACCGATCCAGATGCCCCTTCGCCTCCGGGCGGTCCATCTTGTTTGCCACGACGATCGCCGGCTTCGCCTCGAGGCGCTCTCCGTAGGCCTCGAGCTCCGCCCGCAGGGCGCGATAATCCCCGATCGGATCCCGCCCGTCCGTGCCCGCCATGTCAATGAGGTGCACGAGGAGCCGCGTCCGTTCGATATGCCGCAGGAACTCCAGGCCAAGGCCCCGGCCGCGGTGAGACCCCTCGATGAGCCCCGGAACGTCCACCGCAACGAAGGCCTGCCCTTCCGGCAGCGTCACCGCTCCCAGCACCGGGTGGACCGTGGTGAAAGGAAAGGGGGCTACCTTCGGCCTGGCCTGAGAGATCCGGGAGATCAGGGTGGATTTCCCCGCGTTGGGCATTCCGACGATGCCGACATCCGCCACCATCTTCAGCTCCAGATCGAGCCGATGGCTTTCTCCCGGCCGGCCCGGGAGGGACTCCGCGGTGCACCTCGCCTTGAGACGGGCGTTGCCGACGCCGCCCGCTCCCCCCTCGGCCACCATGACCTCCTCGCCGGGCCGAAGCAGCTCGCGGATCAGCTCACCGGTTTCGGCGTCCCGCACCACCGTTCCCAGGGGCAGGTCGATTCGGCAGTCGGTTCCCTGCGCGCCGTGCTTTCGCTTGGAGGAGCCGTGCCCGCCCGGTCCTCCGCGGAAATGCCGCCGGGTTTGGAAGTCGAGGAGGGTGCTCAGTTGAGGATTGGCGCGAAGGAGAACGTGTCCCCCCCGGCCGCCGTCCCCTCCGTCGGGGATCGGGTGCCGGGACCAGAGGTCCCTATAAGAGGAGCGGCAGCCGTTGCCCCCCCGGCCCGCTTCGACGGTGATGGAGGCCCGATCCGCGAACCGGATCGAGGTCATTGGGCATGAATCGCCACCACTCGCGGTTTCGGGAAGACAACGATCCCATCGCGGAGGGCAAAGAGGGTGTCGTCCCCGCCGCGCCCCACATTCCACCCTGGCTTGAAGCGGGTGCCCCGCTGGCGGACCAGGATGGAGCCGGCCGTCACGAACTGGCCGCCATAGGCCTTGATTCCGAGCCGCTGGGCGTTGGAGTCACGGCCGTTCCTGGTGGATCCCTGTCCTTTAGTGTGCGCCATTGGATGCAATCTCCAAAATCTTCAGGCGCGTCAGGGCCTGCCGGTAACCCACCTTTCGATGGTATCCCTTGCGCCTCTTGAACTTGAAGCTGACGCCCTTCGGACCTCTGCGGTGGGTCACGATTTGCGCCCGGACGGAGGCCCCCTTCAGCTCGGGCTGGCCGACCTGAAAAACCGCCTCCTTCCGAACGGCCAGCACCGGCTTGAGCTCGACCGTCTCCCCGCTTTGACCGTCCAGGCGGTCCACCTCGAGCAACATGCCGGGCCGCACCACGTACTGCTTCCCCCCGGCTGCGACGACGGCATAATCCATAAGACTTTAGAGAATACCATGAAGCGGGCCGGCCGGCAAGCGCAGGGGGTCCGGTCCGCGCAGGCGGGCAGGACACCTAGAGGTCGACGAGGGCCTCTTGGATCTTCCGCCGAGGGACCTCCCAATCTTCACCCGGCCGGACAAAGATCGGATCGCTGAGCCGGCCCACGGCCAGGGAAAAGGGAAGCGGGATCTCAAACCGATCCCAGCGCCTGCGAATCCGGATGCTCCGGCTCACGCGCACATTCACCGTCACAATCGGCTTGCCTGTCTTGCTGGCCAGGTAGAGCGCCCCGGGCTTGATCTCGCCGGCTGGCCCCTTGGGGCCGTCCAGGGCCAGGCCGACATGCCAGCCCTCCTCCAAAAGTTGCCTTAACTTGGCGCCGGCAGCGGCGGACGAGCGAACCGGCACCGTCCTGTAGCCGTAGAACCTGCAGATCCAGTCGTAGACAAGGTTCTTCCAGTCCAGGAGCGTCAGCGCCGCTACCCGTGGGTGCCGTCCAAATGGGAGGATCATGAAGGTCTTGGAATGCCAGAAGACGTAGATCGCGTTCTGCCTCGAGGAGAGGAGCTGGGGGTGATAGGCCCCGTTGATCACCCGCTTTCGGATGGTCGCGTAGTAGGCGTGGTACAGCAGCCAGAGGACCGACGCCGCCGCCAGCGCCGTCATCGCACCGAACCCGCCGCCCCTGAGCCGTCCCGCCATCGGATTGATTCCCCTTCTATTCTAGGATATCCTTGAACCGGAGGAGTGAAATGTTCCCAAGGTGGGGCCCCATTGTCCTCTACGACCTGCTGCAGCTGATCGCGTATCTCGCCGCGGCCTGGATCATGCATCAGAGACTGGGCCAGTTCCTTTCCATTCCCCGCCGGACCCTGCGTGTCGGCGTCTTGGCCAGCGCCCTGGTTTTCCTCTACGGGGGAGCCCTGATCCCCTACCTGTGGACGGCGTTCCACCAACAACCGGTCTCTAGCTACCTGGCCTCGGGCCGGTACTTCCACAGCGTCTTCTTGACCATCCTGCTGTATCTGATCGCCGCCTTCAAGCTGCTCCGCCTGCCGCTGGGAAAGGGATTGGACGCCTACATGATCGCCGCCATGGCGGCCAGCGCCATCGGCCGGATCGGCTGCTTCATGCAGGGCTGTTGCCTGGGCAAACCCACGGGGCTGCCCTGGGGGCTGGAGTATCCCACCTTCCCCGGCGTTCGGCTTCATCCTACCCAGCTGTACATGCTCTTTGTCGAGACGGCGCTCTTGTTTTTCCTGATCCGGTTCAATCGCAAGAAGCAGTGGGACGGACAGACCTTCTGGGTCGGAGTCTGGCTCTACTCCGCCTACCGGATCCTCATCGAAATCGTCCGGACCAACCCCGTCTTTTTCTGGGGGTTGTCGCACGCCCACGCCTTCTCCATCCTCACTCTGGCCTTCGCTTCGTGGGTCCTCCTGCGCCGGCGGCAGACCGCGCCGCACCCGTAAATCGGGGCGGCTCTCGTCAGAGGTCGACGAGGGCCTCTTGGATCTTCCGACGCGGAACCTCCCAATCCTCACCCGGCCGGACAAAGATCGGATCGCTGAACCGGCCTAGGGCCAGGGAAAAGGGAAGCGGGATCTCAAACCGATCCCAGCGCCTGCGAATCCGGATGCTCCGGCTCACGCGCACATTCACCGCGACGATCGGTCTGCCTGTCTTGCTGGCCAGGTAGAGCGCCCCGGGCTTGATGACGCCTGCTGGCCCCTTGGGGCCATCCAGGGGCACTGCCACATGGCAGCCCTCCTCCAGCTTCTTCTTCAGGCGAGCGGCCGTTGCAGCGGGCGTGCGAATAGAGACGGTCTTGTAGCCGTAGAACCGGCAGATCCAGTCCCAGACGCGATTCTTCCAGTCCAACAGGGTCGGGTTCGCAACCCGCCGGTGGCGGCCGAAGGGGAGCATCACGAAGCTCTTGGAATGCCAGAAGACGTAGATCACGTTCTGCCCCGGCGGCAGGACGCGGGGGCTGCAGGCGCCGTTCATGACCCGCTTTCGGATCGTGGCGTAGTAAGCACGGTACACCAGCCAGAGGACCGCCGCCGCTAGAAAAGCCGTCACCGCATCAAGGTCCCACGCCCTCAGCCGTCCCGCCATCGGATTGATTCCCCCCCCATTCTAGGATATGCTTGACTCAGGAGGTGCAGCGATCTTCCGCTACTGGGGACCGGTTGCTATGTACGATCTGCTCAGCATTTTCGGTCTCCTCTTTGCTTTCTGGTATTTCGACCGCACCTTCCCCCGGGTCGCATCGGTCCCGCGCTGGGGCCTCCGCCTCGGCCTGCTGGGTGGTGCCGTCGTCCTCCTCTATGGAGGGGCCCTGATCCCCTACCTGTGGCGGCTGATCAACAACGACCCGGCGCCCTTCTACCTGGCATCCGGCCGCTACTTCCACAGCGGCTTCCTCACGGTGCTCTTGTATCTGATCCTCTTCTTCAAGCTGTTCCGCTGGCCGCTGGGGAAGGGACTGGATGTGTACATCATCGTCTGCATGGGGACCAGCGCCTTTGGCCGAATCGGCTGCTTTCTGGAAGGATGCTGCCGGGGAAAACCGACCTGGCTGCCCTGGGGGCTGGAGTATCCCACCTTCCCCAGCGTTCGGCTTCATCCCACCCAGCTCTACATGCTCTTCGTCGAGACGGCCCTTCTCTTTTTCCTGATCCGGTTCAATCGCAAGAAGCAGTGGGACGGTCAAACCTTCTGGGTCGGCGTTTGCCTTTACTCCATCTATCGGATCTGGATCGAGACCGTCCGCGTCAACCCCCTCTTCTTCTGGGGCATGACCCACGCCCAGGCGTTCTCGATCCTCACCCTGGCCCTCTCCTCGTGGGTCCTCACCCGCATGCGTCGCCAAGCCCGTCCGCAGCCTGCCGCCGGTGAAGCTCGCTAAGGAAGGCGTCCCGTTCGTCACGATCCCTGTGCTGCTCGCGGCCGCGGCCGCCCTCTCCGGTCATTCCGTCGCGGCGCTCGCCTTCCTCTTCTCCTGCGGGCTGGCCCTCTTCTTCTTCCGGGATCCCCGGCGGGGGCTGCCGGCTCCCCGTCGGGCGGTGCTTTCGCCGGCCGATGGAACGATCCGAGGGATCGATCCGATCCCTGCCGATCCGGAGCTGGGAGGACCCTCCCGCCGCATCTGGATTCATCTGAATCTCTGGGACGTTCATGTCAACCGCGTCCCCATCGCCGGCAAGATCCTGTCCGTCCGCTACTCGCCCGGCCGATTCCTCCCCGCATTCCTCCGCAGGGCCACGGTTGAGAACGAGCGGAACCGGATCCTGATCCGCAGCCCCGGCTTGACGCTCGCCGTCGAGCAGATCGCAGGCGCTCTCGCCCGGAGGATTGTCTGCTACCGCCGACCCGGGGAATGGGTTGAACGAGGGGAGAAGCTCGGATTCATCCGCTTCGGATCGGGAGTGCTCCTGGATCTGCCGGAGGCGGTCCGGCTCCAGGTCCGCGTCGGCCAGAGGATCCGAGCCGGGGAGACGGTCGTCGCGCTGCTGCCGGAGGGGGTCTGACGCCCATGCCCCTTGTTCTCGTGCCCAATGCGCTCACCGCCTCCAATCTGCTCCTGGGCCTGGCAGGATTGAGCTTGTCTCTGCAGGGTCACGGCACCCTGGCCTGGTCGCTGGTGCCGGTCTGCGCGCTTTTGGACGGATTGGACGGAACGTTCGCAAGGTCCCTGGGCGTTGAAACTTGCTTCGGCCGGTACTTTGACACCTGCGCCGATTCGGTTTCCTTCGGAGCACTGCCCGCGTTGAACTTCGGCCTCTGCTTCCGTGTCCAGGCAGGTGGTTGGGCCTGGGCGGCCGCCGGCACCTACCTGGCCTGCGCGCTCTACCGGCTCGTCCGCTTTCACCGGCTGCTCCGGATGAATCCGCGGCGCCGGCCCGGACAGTTCGTCGGGCTTCCCACCACCGCCGGTGCAGGGGTCGCTGCCGGGCTGGCCCTCCTCTTCCAGGGCTGGACGCCGCCGGCCCCGCTGCCGATCATCCTTCTCTCCGGGCTGTCGATCCTGATGGTCAGCCGGATTCCCTTTCCCGACCTGCTTCTTGCGGCGACTAGAGGCGGCGCCTCAGCCAGTCTCTCCACTCCTGCTCCAGCGTCGCCGGGTCAGTCCGATACACCGTTCGGAGCGCATCGGCGATCGGGTACCCCTGCCCCAGGCGGCCGAGCAGCTGCACCAGGTCACGCCAGCTCCAGCGCTTGACCAGGTAGCTCACCAGCAGATACGAGGTCTGATAGTATAGAGGAAGGGTCTCTTCGCGGTACTGCTGCGCGCTCCAGAGATCGTCCCAGGAAGGGACCTTTCCCTGGCGCTGGGCGTGACGGAATGCCGCCAGATCCACCGGCGCGACCCGGCCCTCCTGCGCGGTGGCGATCCCCTCGTTGAGCCAAAGCGGGCAGGCCCCCTTGGCCAGATCGTGGACCAGCGCGTGGGCGTACTCATGCCAGAGGATCCGCGCCAGCTCCTTCTCCGACATCCGCCCGTGTCGCATCGGAAGCCGGATCTTTCCGTCGTAGAGCCCGGCGACCTGGTGGCTCAACCCCTTGACCTTCTGGAAATCGGCCTCCGGATAGAGGATCACCGTGATCGAGTGATCGGGGAAATATTCGAACTGCTGGCCGACCTGCCGGTGGACGTCCCGCAGGAGCTGGCGTAAGGCCCCCAGATCCACCGGCACCTGGCCGTCCGCGAACCGGACGACAAACGGGTGGGTGTCGCTGCGCGCCAGATTCCGCTCCACCTGGATCTCTCCCTTGAGTTTTTCCAGGCGCTCCCGGATGTCCTGGCGGGAGGGGGCGAGCCTCAGGGCGCGCTCCCAGCACTCTTGAGCCCTTTGCAGATCTTGCTTGAGGTAGTACAGCTCTCCCAGCAGGGCGTGCGCGTCCACATGGCCCGGCTCCTGAAGAACCGCCTCCTTGGCGTATCGGTACGCCTCGTCCAGCTTCCGGTCACGGTACGCCGCCAGCGCCCGCGAGAAGGGGGAGGCCTCCTTGGCACCGATCCCGCCGAGCGCCGCCGCCAGCAGAGCGAGGCAGAGCGCCCTACGCCGGATGCGCGCTTTTGTCCTCAACCGGAACCACCTTGATCAATTCCGGATGCAGGGTGGGATCGGCCTTGACAATCACGCGTCCGTGGTACTGGTTCTCGATGGCGGCGATCGCGGCGCGGTCCTCGTTGAAGAGCCGGGAGGCGAGGTCCGTGTGGACCGTCACCTCCACCGTCTGCTTCCGGGAGGTCTGGAAAGCCTTGCGGATCTGCCGGAGGGCCAGGATGGAGACGGTCAGCACCGAGCGGATCGAACCCCTCCCCTGGCACATCGGGCAGTCCTGGAAGGAGACCGACTCCAGGGAGCGCCGGACCCGCTGACGGGTCATCTCCACCAGCCCGAACTCGGAGAGGAAGCTTAAGTTCCACTTGGCCTTGTCGTTCCGCATCGCGTTCTGGAGCGTGTTGAAGACCTTCTGGCGGTGGGACTGGGAGTTCATGTCGATGAAGTCAATGATGATGATCCCTCCCATGTCCCGGAGGCGGATCTGGCGTGGGATCTCCCTCGCCGCTTCCATGTTGGTGGCAAAGGCCGTCTCCTCCAGATTCCGGCGGCCGGTGGACTTCCCGCTGTTGACGTCAATGGCCACCAGACTCTCGGTCTGCTCCAGGATCACCGTCCCGCCGCTGGGAAGCTCCATCTTCCGGTTGTAGACCTTCTCCAGCTCCCGCTCCAGCCCCCGCTTCTCGAAGAGGGGGACGTCGTGCCGGTGCCACTCCACCCGCGAGCGCATCTCCGGTTCGGTCTGTACCAGAAAACGGAGGATCTGGTGAAACTCCTGCTTCGAATCCACCACGATCTTCTTGACGTCGTCGGTCAGGTTGTCCCGGACGATCCGGAGCGGCAGACCGTACTCCTCGTGGATCAGGGAGGGTGTCGGAGCCTGAACCGACCGGCTCTTGATCCGCCTCCACAGGCCCAGCAGGAAGCGCAGGTCCCGCGCGAGCTGCGGGCGGTTGGCTCCCGTGGCCGCCGTCCGGATGATGAGCCCCAGGTCCTGGGGCGGACGCAGGCCCTTGACCAGGGTCCTCAGCCGGTCCCGCTCCTTCGGATCCTCAATCCTCTTGGAAACGCCGAAGCTGTTGTCCAGCGGCATGAGCACCATGAAGTGCCCCGGCAGCGTCAGATGCGTGGTGAGCCGCGGCCCCTTCGTGCCGATCGGCTCCTTCATCACCTGGACCAGGACCTCCTGGCCGATCCGCACCAGATCCTGGATCCTCGGCTGCGGCGCGCGGGAGAGGGGAGCCGCGGCGGGCTTGGCCTCCTCCACGGAGACCGTCTCCTCCACCTCCGGGGTAGGCCCCACGATGTCATTCAGATAGAGGAAGCCGTTCTTCCCCATCCCCAGGTCCACGAAGGCGGCCCGGATCCCGGGAACGACCGAGGTCACCTTTCCTTTATACACGTTGCCCAGGAGCGGCACCGGGCTGGACCGCTCAACGTAAAACTCCTCGAGCGCCCCGTCCACCAGAGCCGCCACCCGTGTCTCGCTTGGCTCCACGTTGATCAAAAGTTCCCTCACCTGATTCCTCCCTCAAACCTCATATGCCCCCCGTCTGTCAGGGCTCCTGGGGAGCGGCCGGAGCCGACTCCATCTTCTGCTGGAGCTCCTCCAGCTTTCCCCGAAGCTCCCTCAGCTCCTTCAAGATCTCCAGATGTTCCTTGTGCAGGGCGGTCAGCCCGCTGGCGATCAGCTCCTGAGTGTCCCAGCCAATGTTGCCCCGCCGGAACTGCTTCAAGCTTACCGCGTCGCCGAACTCGTCCGCCGATTCCGGCTCTTCCTGACGCGGAGGAGGCCGGTACTGAGCCTGCGCCTCTCCCCATAGGAGAGCAAGCGCCATGATCCCTCCAAGAACCCGAACCATCCTTCTCATTCAATCTCTCCCCTTGACCAAAGGTCTCTAAAGCAGCACCGCCGTCGCCAGTACCAAGTACGCGCTGGTGGCAATGAGGTCCGTCGTGGTGGTGATGAGCGGACCGGTGGCGGTGGCCGGGTCGATCCCCATCCTCTCGAAGATAAACGGCTCCAGTGCGCCAATCGTTGCCGCCACAGTCATCGAGATCAGCATCCCCAGGGATACCACCAACGCAAAAGCTCCCCCAAACTTCACCCCATACAGCCCATAGGCGAATCCACCCACCACCACCCCGTAGCTCAGACCCAAGAGCAGTCCCACAAGGAACTCCCGAACCATGACCTTCGCCCAGCCCCCGATCTGCAGATGCCCCATCGCGAGACTCCGGACGATGATCGTGGCCGACTGAGCCCCGACGTTGCCCCCCATCGCCGCGATCAGCGGCATGAAGGAAGCCAATGCCACCACTTGCAGCAGGGTCGCCTCGAACCGCTTGATGACGAGCGACACGAGGAACCCGCCGGCAATCGAGGCGATCAGCCATGGCAGCCGCAGCCGGGCGATCCGGAGGACATTGCGGGCCGTGAATTCCTCGGGGAACGTCCCGGCCATCTTGGCCATGTCTTCGCTGGCCGCCTTGTTCAGGATGTCCAGCACATCGTCGACGAGTAACACCCCCACCAGCCGATTGCTCTCATCCACCACGGGGGCGGAGAGGAGGTTGTACTTCGAGACCAGCCGGGCGGCTTCCTCCTGGTCCGTGTCCGCCCGAATCTGGATGGAACGGGCAGGGGTCATCAGCTCCCCGACCCGGCTGTCGTGCGGCGCGGCCACCAGCGCCTGCAGGGTCACGAATCCGACCAGCGTGCCGTTGCCGTTGACCACGTAAAGGACGGAGAGGATCTCCTCGGAATGGAGGTGTGTGCGCGTGGCCACGCGGGTCTGCTCCAGCGCCTGCGAGGCGGTCATCCCTTCCCGCAGCCGGACCGCCTCCGTGTGCATGATCGCCCCCACCGTGTGCGGCGGATACGACAGCGCCTGCTCCAGCCGCTCCACCGATTCCTCACGCTTCACCAGGTTCCTCAGTCGGCGGATCACCCGCGGGGGAAGCTTCCGGAAGAGGTGCGCCACCTCGCCCGGCTCCAGCTCGTTCACCATCTGCCCGGTGGCCTCCTCCCCCAGCGACTGAAGGAGGAAGAGCTGATCCTCCACCTCCAACTCCTCGAAGACCACCACCGCCTTGCGGACTCCCAGCAGCCGGAAGAGGGTACGCTGCTCCTCCCGAGTGAGCGTCTTCCAGCCCTCGCCCAGGTCGAAGGGGTTGATCTCCCGCAGGACGTCCTTCAGAGTTGCCAGATCCTTGGCCGCGAGGAGCTGCCTGATCTCGGGAAGGAATACGGCGTAGGCCTTGACACTCTTCGTCATCTCTTGCGCAGGCGAACCGGCTTCTCCGGTCTAAGAGCCCCTTTCGCAACCCCGCGTGAGCCGCGTTGCGTGCGCCAGGCGGCCAGATCCAAGGAACGACGAC
>CAYFHV010000036.1:0-2188 GCA_964343105.1 uncultured Planctomycetia bacterium
CAAGGAGGGACAGGAGTCGGCTGGGGAGAAGCAGCTGACCCTGTTTGAGTAGGCCATGAAGGCAATCCTGGCGCTGGAGGACGGGACGGTTTTCCACGGAGAGTCGTTTGGGGCTGCCGGCGAGGTGGCGGGGGAGGTGATCTTCAACACCTCCATGACCGGCTATCAGGAGATCCTGACCGATCCCTCGTACAAGGGGCAGATCGTGACGATGACCTACCCCCTGATCGGCAACTACGGGGTGAACAAGAGCGATGTGGAGTCGGCGAAGCCCCAGGCGGAGGGGTTTGTGATCCGGGCGCTCAGCCCGGTCGCCTCCAACTGGCGCAAGGAGGCGACGCTGGAGGAATGGCTGAAGGCGCACGGCACGGTGGCCATCCAGGGGGTGGATACGCGGGCCCTGACGGTTCTGCTGCGCGATGGGGGGGCCCTCAAGGGGATCCTCTCCACGGTGGACCTGGATGAGAAGCGCCTGGTCAGGAAGGCGATCGATTCACCGGGCCTGATCGGCCGGGACCTCGTCAAGGAGGTCACCTGCCCGAAGGCGTATCCCTGGCCGGAGGAGCCGCCGCAGGGAGCTGGCCCCGCAGGGGCCGGGTCGCGCCGGGTTTTTCGTGTCGTGGCGGTGGACTGCGGGATGAAGGCCCAGATCCCCCGGATGCTGACCCAGGCCGGGTGCCAGGTGACCGTGGTCCCCGCGACGGCGACCGCCCGCGAGATCCTGGAGATGAAACCGGACGGGCTGTTCCTCTCCAACGGGCCCGGCGATCCGGAAGGGATGCCCTATCTCGTCTCCGCGGTCAGGGACTGTGTGGGCCGGCTGCCGATCTTTGGGATCTGCCTGGGGCACCAGATCCTGGGGCTGGCCCTGGGAGGCAAGACGTACAAGCTCAAGTTCGGTCACCACGGAGCAAACCATCCGGTCATGGATCTGGCGACCGGCCGCGTCGAGATCACCGCGCAGAACCACGGCTTTTCGGTGGATCCCGATTCGATCCCGGGGGGAGCGGTGGAGGTTACCCATCGGAACCTGAATGACCAGACCTGCGAGGGGATGCGCCACCGGAAGCAACCGGTCTTCTCGGTCCAGTACCATCCGGAGGCCTCCCCCGGCCCGCATGATTCCCAGCATCTCTTCAGGCGATTCGTCCGGATGATGGAGACGGGGGTGGCGCCATGAGGAGACTGTTGTTGGTGGGAGCGGGACTCGTCCTGGCGCTGGCGATTTTCCTGATCTGGAGCAGGGCGATCCACCACGAGAATTCGCTTCCGCCGGAATCGCCCCCGGCTCCCGCCGAGCCGGCCGGTCCGGTCCCCGTGCCGGTGGTTTCACCAGAGGGACAGCCGGGACGCGAGACAACACCGACCCCGCCCCGGCCCACGGCGCCGGTCCAGGTCCGTTTCGAGGCGCCGGCGTCAGCGCCGTTCGGGCAGGGCGCCCCGGTGGTCCTCGTGGTTGAAAGCGACCCGAAGGCCTGGCCGCAGAGCCTGGAGGGGGAGGTCACGCTGGAGCTTCTCCTGCGGCTGCCGGTGGGGGTCCGGCTGGAGTCCGACGGCTGGGCCGGCGTGGAGCTGCCGCTGGAGGAGAGGGATGATCCGAGCGGACCGTGGTCCCTCTTCGAGCGGAAGATCTCCGTTCGGATCCCCGCGGGAGAGATCCCGCTGGTCGTGGCCCGCGAGGCCATCTCGCTGGCCGTCATTGAGCAGGGGACCAACTGGATCATGACCGTCCGCGCCCGTCTGGTGAGCGGCTCCGAGGCCTGGCAGAGTTTCGGCGTCCTCTTCGCCACCGTCCAAGCAGGTCAAGCAGAGTTCCACACCGTTCCCCGCCCCACAGGGAATGCCTAAGCGAACCGACCTCAAGAAGATCCTGATCATCGGATCCGGCCCCATCATCATCTCCCAGGCCTGCGAGTTCGATTACTCCGGGACCCAGGCCTGCAAGGCCCTGCGCGAGGAGGGCTACTCGGTGGTCCTGGTCAACTCCAATCCCGCCACCATCATGACCGACCCGGAGTTTGCCGATCGGACCTACGTGGAGCCGGTGACCGCGGAGGCGGTGGAGAAGGTGATCCTTCGGGAGAAGCCGGATGCGCTCCTGCCCACGCTGGGCGGGCAGACCGGCCTCAACGTGGCGATGCAGCTCGCCCAGTCCCGCGTGCTGGAGCGCTGCGGGGTTGAGATGATC
>CAYFHV010000036.1:2198-8570 GCA_964343105.1 uncultured Planctomycetia bacterium
GAACGCCCAGGCGATTGCCAAGGCGGAGGACCGGGAGCTGTTCAAGCAGACGATGCTCGCGCACGGGCTGGACGTGCCCCGCAGCGGGGTGGCGCACGGCCTCGAGGAGGCGCGCCGGGCCGCCGAGGAGATCGGCTTCCCGGTCGTCGTGCGGCCCGCCTTCACGCTGGGAGGGACCGGCGGAGGGGTGGCGTACAACTGGGAGGAGTTCCAGAGGACTGCGGAGATGGGCCTGAGATTGAGCATGGTCTCCGAGATCCTCATCGAGGAGTCGCTGGAGGGGTGGAAGGAGTTTGAGTTGGAGGTGATGCGGGACCGGAAGGACAACGTGGTGATCGTCTGCTCGATCGAAAACCTGGACCCCATGGGGATCCACACGGGGGATTCGATCACGGTCGCCCCGGCCCAGACCCTGACCGACAAGGAGCTCCAGGCGATGCGGAGCGACGCCATCACGGTGATCCGCGCCATCGGCGTGGAGACGGGGGGATCGAACATCCAGTTTGCCGTCCATCCGGAGACGGGCCGGCGGGTGGTGATCGAGATGAACCCCCGGGTCTCCCGGTCGTCCGCACTGGCCTCGAAGGCCACGGGCTTCCCGATCGCCAAGATCGCGGCGAAGCTGGCGGTGGGCTACACGCTGGACGAGATCCCGAACGACATCACGCAAAAGACCCCGGCCTGCTTCGAGCCGACGCTGGATTACTGCGTGGTGAAAATCCCCCGCTGGGCGTTTGAGAAGTTTCCGGCCGCGGATCCCACGCTCACCATCCAGATGAAGTCCGTGGGGGAGGCGATGGCGATCGGCCGGACCTTCAAGGAGGCGCTGCAGAAGGGGCTCCGGTCCCTGGAGATCGGGCGGGCGGGGTTGGGAGCCGATGGGAAGGACGCCCCCGCCCCCGATCTGGACGAGCTCAGAAGGAAGCTCCACACCCCCAACGCCGACCGGATCTTCGCCCTGCGGCTGGCCATGCAGGCGGGGATGTCCAACGAGGAAATCACCCGGCTCACCCGGATCGATCCCTGGTTCCTGCAGGAGATCCGCCAGATCGTCGATCTGGAGCAGGAGCTTGCGGCTTTAAGGCCGATGGTGGAGAGGGAGAAGCTGCCCGCCGATCTGCTCCTCAAGGCGAAGCAGTACGGCTTCAGCGACAGGCAGCTTTCCTTTCTCTGGGGCAAGCCGGAGCTTCAGATCCGGAAGTGGCGGTTGGGGCTCGGCGTGCGGCCGCGCTTTTATCTCGTGGACACCTGCGCTGCGGAGTTCGAGGCGTACACGCCTTACTACTACTCCACGTACGAACGGCCGGCCGCTCACGTCATTGCGAGCCCCGCAGGGGCGAAGCAACCTGGGAAAGAGATCGCTTCGCCCCTCGGTACCCTCGGGGCTCGCGACGACGGTAAGGCCAAGAAGGTGATGATCCTGGGCGGCGGCCCCAACCGGATCGGGCAGGGGATCGAGTTTGACTACTGCTGTGTCCGGGCGGCCTTTGCCCTCCGGGAGGCCGGCTACCGGACGATCATGGTCAACTCCAACCCGGAGACCGTCTCCACCGACTACGACACCTCCGACGTCCTGTACTTTGAGCCGCTGACCTTCGAGGATGTGCTGAACATCGTGGACGAAGAGAGGCCGGATGGGGTGATCATTCAGCTCGGCGGGCAGACGCCGCTCAACCTCGCCCTGGCGCTGGATCAGGCCGGCGTTCGGATCCTGGGGACCTCCTCGGAGGCGGTGGATCGGGCGGAGGACCGCAAGAAGTTCAGCCAGCTCATCGAGAAGCTGGGCCTGAGGCAGCCGCCCAACGGGACCGCCCACGAGGGCGGCGAGGCGCTTGCCATCGCCCGGCGGCTCACCTTCCCGGTTCTGGTGCGGCCCTCCTATGTGCTGGGTGGGCGGGCCATGGAGATCGTCTACGACGAGGAGGGGCTCGCCTTTTACATGGCGCATGCGGTCCAGGCCTCGCCGGAGCATCCGGTGCTGGTGGACAAGTTTCTGGAGGATGCGATCGAGGTGGACGTGGATCTGGTGGCGGACGGCCAGGAGGCGGTGATCGGAGGGATCCTCGAGCACGTGGAGGAGGCCGGGGTTCACTCGGGGGACGCGGCGATGGTCTTGCCTGCGCACACCCTGCCGGCGGCCGTGCTGGATGAGATCCGGGAGGCGAGCCGGCGCCTCGCGCGGGAGCTCCAGGTGCGCGGGCTCATGAACATCCAGTTTGCCGTCAAGGACGGCCAGGTGTATGTGCTGGAGGTAAACCCCCGCGCCTCCCGGACGGTCCCCTTTGTCTCGAAGGCGATCGCGGTTCCCCTCGTGAAGCTCGCGACCCTGGTGATGACCGGCTCTCGCCTGCGGGAGCTGGGCTTTACACAGGAGGTTCGCCTGCCGTTTACGGCGGTCAAGGAGTCGGTCTTCCCCTTCGCCCGGTTCTTCGGGGTGGACATCATCCTGGGGCCGGAGATGCGCTCCACCGGCGAGGTGATGGGGATCGACACCACTTTCGGGATGGCCTTCGCCAAGGCGCAGATGGCGACCTATCAGAAGGTGCCGCTGGAGGGGACGGTCTTCCTGAGCGTGAAGGACCGGGACAAGCCAGCGGCTCTGGGGATTGCGCGCCGGCTGGTTCAGCTGGGATTTCAGATCGTCTCGACGCGCGGGACGGCGGCCACCCTGCGCCAGCACGGGGTGCAGGCGGGGGAGGTCAAGAAGATCTACGAAGGCCGGCCGGATGTCCTGGATTTCCTGCGCGATTCGAAGGTGGACCTCATCATCAACACCCCGGCGGGGAAGGCGACCAAGGAGGACGAGACCAAGATCCGTTCCCTGGCCGTGTCGCGGGGGATCCCCTGTGTGACCACCATCCCGGGCGCCCAGGCCCTGGTCACGGGGATCGACGCCCTCAAGAACCAGGGGTACGGCGTCTGCTCTCTGCAGGAATGGCATGAGCGGATCCGGGCGGGGCAGAGCTCCGGCTCCAGCAGGAGCGGGCCGGTCGCAGTGGCCAGGAGCTGAGGACCCGCGTGAAGCCGCTGCCGCGCGGGATGGTGCAGGAACGGGCGCGCGTCCTTCTCCACCGGAGGATCGCGGCGGACCACTATCTGCTCAGGATCCACTCCCCCCGGGCCGCGCGGCGGGCTGAGCCGGGGCAGTTCATCCACATCCTCTGCGGAAGCTGCGGGGGACGTTCTCACCGGGGACACCCTCACGCACCGGAACAGAGCTGTTTTGGTGAAGCTTTCCCACTTTTGCGCAGGCCGCTGTCCCTCTTCGATGCGGATCCGGAGCGGGGGTTCATCGAGGTGATCTACAAGGTGGTCGGATTGGGGACGGCCTCCCTGGCGCGGGTTCCGGTCGGCGCACGGGTCGATTTCCTCGGGCCCCTGGGCAGGGCGTTCCAGCTTCCCAAGAAAGCCCAGACGGTTTTTCTCGTCGGGGGAGGGGTCGGCATTCCGCCGCTCTACTTTCTGGCCAAGAGGATCGAGAGGCGGAAGGGGCAGATCGAGGTCTTTCTGGGGGCGCGGACCAGGGGCTGGGTGATCTGTGCGTCCGATTTTCGGCGGCTGGGGGTCCGGGTCGGCGTGGCGACCGACGACGGCACGTGGGGCTGGCGTGGCAGCGTGGTGGATCTTCTTCGCAGGCGCCTGCGGGCGAGGGGAGTCGACGGAGGGACGGCCCTCTCCCTCTGCGTCTGCGGGCCCACCCCCATGATGGCGGCTGCGGCGGCGCTGGCCAGGCAGGCGCGCATCCCGGCGCAGGTCTCGTTGGAGGAGCGCATGGGTTGCGCCATGGGCTGCTGCATGGGGTGCGTGGTGGAGGTGGCGACCGAGCCGGTCGGCTCGCACGCCCGTTTCCAGCGGGTCTGCACCGAGGGCCCGGTGTTCGACGCGCGGGAGATTCTCTGGAAGTCAACCAATGGGCATTGATCTTTCAGTCCGCCTGGGGAAGCTCCGGCTTCAGAACCCGATCCTCGTCGCCTCCGGGACGTTCGGTTACGGAGAGGAGTACCATCGCCTTTACGATGTGAACATCCTGGGCGGGATCGTCACGAAATCAATCTCCCTGAAGCCCCGGCCGGGCAACCCCGCCCCGCGCATCTACGAGACCCCTTCGGGAATGATCAACTCGATCGGCTTGCAGAATGTGGGGTTGAAAGCGTTCCTGAAGGAGAAGCTCCCCTTCCTCCGGCGGCTCAAGGGCCCGCGGGTCATCGTGAATCTGATCGGGGAGCGGGCATCGGAGTATGTGGAGCTGGCGCGCCGGCTGGAGGAGGCGGCCGGTGTGGATGCCCTGGAGCTCAACCTCTCCTGCCCGAACTGCGAGCGGGGCGGGATGGAGTTCGGCGTCGACCCGAAACTCACGGCGGAGGTGGTGGCCCGCGTGCGCAAGGCGACCCGCAAGACGCTCATCGCCAAGCTTTCACCCAATGTGACCGACATGGTGCCGGTGGCGCGGGCGGCGGCGGAGGCCGGCGCCGACGCCCTGTCGCTCATCAACACGATCCTCGCGGTGGCGGTGGATCCGAACAGCTGGCGGCCCCGGATCGCCACCGTGACCGGCGGATTGAGCGGGCCGGCGGTGAAGCCGATCGCACTCCGCATGGTCTGGCAAATTCACCGCGCGATTCCCCAGGTGCCGCTCATCGGAATCGGTGGTATCATGGCCGCCGAGGATGTTGTGGAGTTCATGCTCTGCGGGGCCAGCGCCGTGCAGCTCGGGACAGTCAACTACGTTCACCCCAAGGCGCCCGTGGAGATCCTGGGGGCCTTGAGACGCTACCTTCAGAGGAAGAAGCTCTCCGGCCCGGCTGGGCTGGTCGGGAAACTCAGGGCACCGCAGCGCTTGAGGGGCGTTCCGGCGGTGGTGGCGGGGTGACCGCTGCGGAGCGGCTCATCGTGGCGCTGGATGTCGAACGGCTGGAAGAGGCCGAGCGGCTCGTCGGGCGGCTTGTCCCGCTGGGAGTAACCCACTTCAAGGTTGGGCTGGCGTTGTTCACCCAGGCCGGGCCTCGTGCGGTGGAATTGGTGCGCCGGGGCGGGGGAAAGGTATTCCTGGATCTCAAATTCCACGACATCCCCAACACGGTTGGGAAGGCCGTAGAGGCGGCAGCCCGGCTGGGCGTCTGGATGATGAATGTGCACATTCAGGGGGGAACCGCCATGATGCGGCGGGCCCTGGCGGCCAGGCAGGGGGCGCGCGGTTCGGAGGCGGCTCCACTGCTGGTGGGGGTGACGATCCTGACCTCCATGGCGGATCGGGATCTGGCGGACCTGGGCCTGCGCAAGACGCTCAAGGAGCAGGTCCTCTACCTGGCCAAGCTGGCCAAATCGGTCGGATTGGACGGGATTGTCGCCTCAGCCCAGGAGGCCAAGGTAATCCGCTGGGCCTGTGGCGATGGATTCCTCATCGTTACTCCTGGAATCCGGCCCGGCGAGAAGGAAACCGATCTGTTGGCTGGCGCGGGCGGAGCCGGCCGGCGATCCGATGACCAGCAACGGACCGCCACCCCTCGGGAGGCGATCCGGGCGGGGGCGGATTATCTGGTGGTGGGCCGGCCGATCGTGGAGAGTCCCCAGCCGGAGCAGGTGGCGCGCGAGATCCTCCAGGAGATGGAGGAGCATTAGTCCAGGATGCGTCCCAGCGAGGTGATCCGGCTCTTCCGGGGATGCCACGCATGGTTAGAGGGGCACTTCGTCCTCTCCAGCGGGCTGCACAGCCACGAATACCTTCAGTGCGCCATCATCCAACAGCACCCCACCCTGATCAACCGCCTCTGCCAGGCCCTGGCGGAACGTTTCATCGGGGATGAGGTCACCTGTGTCGCCTCCCCTGCCCTGGGAGGGATCATCGTCGGCTACGAGACGGCGCGCCACCTGGGTGCCCGCGCCATCTTCGCCGAGAGGCAGGATGGGGTGCTGAAGTTCCGGCGGGGATTTGAGGTCAACCCCAAGGACCGCGTGCTGATCATCGAGGATGTGGTGACTACGGGGGGCTCGGTGGAGGAGCTGGTGGCCCTCATCCAGAACGCCGGGGCCACACTGATCGGCGTGGGCGCGCTCGTCGACCGCTCCGGCGGCTGGGTTTCCTTTGACGTCCGCTACCACGCGCTCCTCAGCATCAACCTCAAGAGCTTCCCCCCCTCGGACTGCCCGCTCTGCAAGGAGGGAGTCCCCTTAAGCAAGCCCGGCAGCCGGGGGCTCTAGGCCAACTCCTTCAGCAGCGCGCGGACGTTCGCCTCAACCTCGTCCCGGATCCGGCGCACTGCCTCCAGCGGCTGGTCCTTCGGATTGGCAATCTCCCAGGCGATCGTCCGTTTGGCCGGGACCACCGCGCAGGCATCCCCGCAGCCCATCCCCACCACGAGGTCGAGCCCACCA
>CAYFHV010000036.1:8580-12101 GCA_964343105.1 uncultured Planctomycetia bacterium
GCCCTTGGGTCTGTGGCGGCGGATATCCAGGCCCACTTCCAGCAGCGCCTCTGCGACGACCGGGTGCACCTCCTTGGCGGGCCGGGATCCGGCGCTGAAGACCTCCACTCCGGGGGGTGCCAACCGACGGGCAAACACCTCCGCCATCTGAGACCGCCCCGCGTTCTCCACACAGAGGAACAGGATCTTCATGAAGGTGGTGCCGAGGGGCAGAATCGAACTGCCCACGCCTGCCTTTTCAGGGCAGCGCTCTACCACTGAGCTACCTCGGCAGGAAACTTATTCTATCACTTGGTGGCGGACTTGCAGACGAGGACCCGGCAGGGGGCGTTGCGGATCACGTATTCCGTGGTGGGGCCGAGCCACGCGGCGGCCCCCTTGCGGTAGGAGGTTCCCATGATGATGAGGTCGAAGTCCTTTTCCCTGCTCAGGTCCAGGATCGCCTCGCCCGCTGACCGGGCCTGGAGCAGCCGCGTGGAGACCGCCACGTCGAACTCCCGGCCGATCGCCTGAGCCCTCTTGAGCGCTGCGTCCGCCTCCGCCAGGCGGTCCGGGAGGAAGGTATCCAGCGGCAGGGCGGATGGAATCTCGATCACGTAGAGGGCGGTGACCTCAGCGCCGCGGGCCTTGGCCAGCTCGCACGCCATCTGCAGGTTCTCCGCGTAGCCGCCTCCCAGGGTCGGCACGAGGATGCTCTTGGTAACCAGGGTCTGGAATTCGGGGACCTGGACCCGTTCGATCTCGACGCTGGCTGTGGCCGCAATCTTCTGCTTCTTGCGGTAAACCAGGTAAGCGGCCAGCCCCAGGCCCATCCACAGGAAGCCCAGGTTCCGCCCGGCCGGCTTGCTGATGACCACATCGACCCACACGCCCAGGGTCGCCAGCAGGCCGATGATGGCGGTGACGGGCAGCTTCTTCCCCGCGAGGGAGAGGTTGAAGGGGATCCTGAATGGCCGCTCCAGATCCGGCTTGCGCACCCGAAGCCCCAGCAGAGAGAGGTGAGCAAGCGCGAAGGCCAGCATGGCGCCGAAGTTGTACAGGTCCGCGATGAAGGTCAACTGCCTGGCCACCAAAACGACCAAAGCCGCCAGGCCGGCGAACATCGCCAGCGACACATAGGGCGTGCGGAACCGCGGGTGCAGGCGGTAGAAGACGCGCGGGATCTGGTAATACTCCCCCATCGCGAACGTCAGCCGGGAGGCCCCCACCAGCCCGGCGTTGGCGGCGACGAACAGGATGGTCGCACCCAGGATGCCTATCCAAGGGGCCAGAAAAGCGCTGCCCACAGGGAGGGCTGCGGCGATCCCGGCCAAAGGGTCTTGCAGGTATTCGGTGGCCAGAACCTTGGGATGGATCGCAGAGAGGGCGATCGTGGAGATGCCGAAGTACATCACAAAGAGCGCCACCATGGTGAGCAGGGTGGCCTTGGGAAGCGTGCGACGCGCGTGCTGGGCCTCTCCGCCGAGTTGGGCGATCGATTCGATACCGATGTACGCTACCATGGCCATGGAGACCCCCTTCCAGAACTGCGGCCACGTGGGAGACCAGTCCACCCCGGGCACCCCGATCCGCATCTGCTCGATGATGTGGGGGATGTTCAGCAGGAACAGGGCGCCGATCACAATGATCGCCAACTGGGTCGCGATATCAAAGATGCACAGGAGCAGGGAGACGCGCGTGGATTCCCTGATCCCGAGAATGTTCAGGGTCAGCAGGATGCCGAGGAGGGCGAGGGTGAAGGGGATGTTCGCCAGGCCTTCCTTCAGAACGGGGAAGAAGTAGGAAAGGTACGGCCCGACCGTGAAGACAGAGATGGCGATCGTCACGATGTAGTCCAGGAGCAGCGCCCAGCCGGCCACAAACGAGACGAGGTCGTTGAAGGCGTGCCGGGCGAAGCTAGCGGATCCGCCCGCCTCCGGCAGGGCGGAAGCCATCTCCGCGTAGGTCAGCGCGGTGCAGAAGAAGGCGATCCCCGCCAGCGCCAGGGCGAGGGGGGTGGCCCCCAACGCGTACAGCGCGGTGACGCCAAGCGCATAGTAAATGGAGGAGCCGACGTCGCTGTAGCCGATCGCAAAAAGGTCGCGGACCCTCAGGACACGCAGCAGCCCGCCCCGCTCCATCTGGACGATGTGGTGCGGCCTTTGGGTCTCGTCTGAAAGGTCGAATTCCCGTTCGTTCGCCATGGATCCCTCTAAAATGCGCAAACCCCCCGGAGAGATGCCTCCGGAGGGTCACAGAGCCATTCTAAGACGGCGGGCCAGCGGTGTCAAGGAAGGTAAGTTCGGCCGATGTTCGGCCGATGCCCCTTAGAAGAGGGGATAGAGAAATGGGGCTGCCGCGCTCTGTTGGGCCAGCACAACCGCAGCCCGGAACCAATTTCCCCACCCCTCATTTGAAGACGAGGTCAGGTATTGGAACGGATGAATCGAAAAGGTAGCATCCCTCCTTGAAATAGATGGAAGTACAGTGAGGCAAGAAGGTTGCTGGAGCGTGGCCGAAGAAATCAACCCGTTGAAATCCAAGGTCTTTAAAAGATTCACAACAACCCCAGCTCTCCGCGTCGTCCGCAACAACGGCTCCCTCGTGGTGAACCCACTGCGTTGACAGCCGGGCCAAGTCCTTGCGATGGAGACCGTCGATGACGACCAAATCGAATTTCCCGTAACCACCCTGGCGTAGTACCTCCTCCACCTGTCGCAACCAGCGGCCTCGGCTGTCCACAGAGATAGCCTTCAAGTCGACATTGGAAGGAAGTTTGGCGTTCAGCTCATGAAACCAGCGCGGGTTACCCTCGAATGCAAGTACCTTGCCGCATCGTTTGGCCCAGAATAGCGTTGAGCAACCAGCCCCGAACTCCAAAACGGATCTGTGGCTATGGTTCCGTTGATTTAAGAAATCAATGGCAGGATAGGAATACCATGGAATCGGTTCCCCGGTCCGGTCCACGGATCGGTTCTTCATGCTGCTCAGGAAATGGCCACTGTGACGACTGAAATAGATTGGAGTTGCCACAGAGGTGCCGATGTTGTGCAGGGTTGATGAAAGAGGAGCCGGAAGCCACCTCCTGATGGGAGCGAAGATTTTATGGATCCAGATTCGCCGCAATGGGTTTATTCCAAAGCCAATGGAGGCGGTCAAGATGATTGGGGGGATCAAGGGTCTCGGCCAGACCTCGGTAGAGGAGCAGGCCGGTGGCACACGGCCGCGGAGCCGACAAGGCAGCGCCTTCGCCTCTGCGGCCCAATCCTTTCCGGTCTCTGGTTCCGCTGTTTGCGGAGGAGGAACCCAGCTCATCCAGTGCATTCAACGGCTCAGTTCCTTTCCTTGCCCGAATTTGACGCCCTCCACGCAGATGCCTTCCCCGTGAAGGACACGACCAGCCTGCTCAATTTTCTCAATCCCCTCGATTCGACTCTGATGGAACCGCATTTCCCGGACATCTTCAAAACCTGCCCACGCGAAATAGGCCGACAGGGAGTTTGCGTCATACATCCACTTGTGAGAATGGAGGTCCTTCATCA
>CAYFHV010000037.1:0-12018 GCA_964343105.1 uncultured Planctomycetia bacterium
AGGTCACCTACACCCTGACCAGCCCCGGCTGCCCGCTGGGCCCGGTGATCAAGGGGCAGGTGCAGTCGGCCCTGTCCAAGCTTCCCTGGGTCAAGGAGGTTCACACCGAGCTTGTCTGGCAGCCCCCCTGGGATCCCAAGACGATGGCCTCCGAGGAGATCAAGACGGAGCTGGGGATATGGTGAAAAACGAGATTGCTTCACTCCCGCCGCGGCCCCCTCGGGGCCTCGCGGTCGTTCGCAATGACGTTGCTGGCAATCTCCTCAGCCGGATCGGGGAGACCCCGCTCATCCCGCTGGTGAAGATCAGCCAGGAATTCCCCGGCGTGGACCTCCTCGTCAAGGCGGAATGGTTCAACCCGGGCGGCTCGGTGAAGGACCGCGCCGCGGCCAGCATCATCGCGGAAGCGGAACGGACCGGCCAGCTCCACCGCGGGCGGATCCTCCTCGACGCCACCTCCGGCAACACCGGGGTCGCCTACGCGATGATCGGGGCGGCCAAGGGTTATCGCGTGAAGCTCTGCGTGCCGGCCAACGCCAGCCGGGAGGTCCTTCAGACCATCCGGGCGTTCGGAGCGGAGCTGGTTCTCACCAGTCCGCTGGAGGGATCGGACGGCGCCATCCGGGAGGCGCAGCGCCTGGCCGCGCTGGATCCGCAAAACCACTTCTATGCCAACCAGTACGGCAACCCGGCCAACTGGCAGGCCCACTACCGGACCACCGGCCCGGAGATCTGGGAGCAGACCGGGGGCGAGGTGACGCACCTCGTGGCCGGCCTGGGAACCAGCGGTACCTTCATGGGTGTCGGCCAGTTCCTCAAGGAGCAGAACCAGGCGATCCGGCTCGTCTCCGTGCAGCCGGACTCGTCCCTTCACGGACTGGAGGGCCTCAAGCACATGCCGACCTCCATCGTGCCGGGGATCTACGACTCCACACTCGCCGATCAAAACCTGGAGATCGAGACCGAAGAGGCCTACCGGCTGGTGAAGCGGCTGGCCACGGAGGAGGGGCTGCTGGTGGGGATCTCCTCGGGGGCGGCCCTGGCGGCCGGCCTGCGGCTTGCGTCGGAGCTGAAGCAGGGGTCCATCGTCATGATCTTTCCGGACGGAGGCTCCCGGTACCTCGATGAGCCCTTCTGGAAATAACGCCGCCGCGGGCTCCGGCCCTCTGCCGGACCTCTCCAACGAAGAGATCCGGCGGTACAGCCGGCACCTCATCATGCCGGAGGTCGGTGTCCAGGGCCAGAAGAAGCTCAAAGCCGCCTCGGTCATCCTGGTGGGAACCGGCGGGCTGGGCTCGCCCCTCGGCCTCTACCTGGCCTCCGCCGGGATCGGACGGATCGGCCTCGTGGACTTTGATGTCGTGGAGATCACCAACCTCCAGCGGCAGATCCTGTTCACCCAGGCGGACGTCGGCCGCCCGAAGCTGGAGGCGGCCAAGGAGCGGTTGAAGGCGATGAACCCGCACGTGGAGCTCGTGACCCACGAGGCGCGCCTTTCCACCGACAACGCCATGGAGATCCTGCGCGGGTACGACGTGGTGGTGGACGGGACGGACAACTTCCCCACCCGCTACCTGGTGAACGACGCCTGCGTCCTCTTGGGGACACCGAACGTCTACGGCTCCATCTTCCGCTTTGAAGGGCAGGCCTCCGTGTTCGACGCCGCGCGCGGCCCCTGCTACCGCTGCCTCTATCCCGAGCCGCCGCCCCCCGGGCTGGTCCCCTCCTGCGCCGAGGGAGGGGTGCTGGGCATCCTCCCGGGCATCATCGGCACGATCCAGGCGACGGAGACGATCAAGCTCATCCTCGGAAGCGGGGAGCCGCTCATCGGCCGGCTGCTCCTCTTCAACGCGCTGAGGATGCGTTTCCGGGAGCTCAAGCTCCGGAAGAATCCCGCCTGCCCCCTGTGCGGCACGAACCGGACCATCCGGAAGCTCATCGACTATGAGGAATTCTGCGGGCTGCGGCGAGGCGAGGAGGGCCCCGCCCCGGCCGCCGCCGAGGGCTGGGAGATCACGCCGGAGGAGCTCAGATCCCTGCTGGATGCCAAGCGCCCGCTCCGCGTTGTGGACGTCCGGGAGCCTCACGAATGGGAGATCTGCCATATGGCCGGAGCGAAACTCGTTCCCTTGAGCGAGTTCGTTCAGCGCATCGGCGAATTCGATTCCGCCGAGGTGATGGTGCTCCACTGCCACCACGGCACGCGCAGCATGAAGGCGCTGGAGCTCCTGCGCGCGGCCGGCTTCCGGAAGATCAAGTCCCTCAAGGGCGGCATCGACGCCTGGGCCGAGAAGGTCGACCCCGGCATGGCGCGGTACTAGGAGCTGGCCCCAGCCCATGACTCAGCTGCTCACGGATGCACAGGTTGAGGAGGGCTTAAAGCGGCTCCCCGGCTGGGAGCTCAAGGACGGGGAGATCACCCGGCTCTACAAATTCGCAGACTTCAAGGCGGCGCTTGCCTTCGTCAACCGAGTGGGAGAGCTCGCCGAGGCGGCCGACCACCATCCCGACATCGACATCCGCTACAACAAGGTCCGCCTGACCCTGAGCACCCACTCCGCCGGCGGGCTGACCGAGAAGGACCTGCGCCTCGCCGCGCAGATCGGCGCGCCGGAAAACCCCACCTGAAAAAGGCCTGCCCGCTTTAGCTCAGCGGCGGGGCCGCCAGCCCTTCACCAGAAGATCTCGAACCGCGCGCCGGCGATTGGGCTGGCCGAAGAGGAGGACCGCCGTCAGCCCGAGGTACAATCCTGCGAACAGATACCGGATGGCGGGAGAGGGCATCACCATCTGGACCGAAAAGAGAACCAGCAGGGACAGGGCCTCCGGCAGAGAGAACCGAAAGTTCGCCAGCAGCGATACCGCGAACAGGGACTGAGCGGAGGTCAGAAAGATCTCCTCCACCTGGCGGCTGTCCAGATGCATCGCCCCCGCACGCCCGGCGGAGATGGAGAAGGCCAGCGGGAGCATCCCGATGAGAAGGGTCCACTGATTCACCTTGGAGGAAACCAACATCCCGAAGGAGGCCGGGGCGGAGCCGCGCAGGGCGAAGAGGATCGCCACGATAAACTCCGGTGACTCCGAGGCCAGGGGAGCCAGCCACTGCACCAGGATGAACTCTTCAATTCCCCAAGTCCGGCCGACCGCCAGCAGCCCCTCGGCAAACGGCTCCGCCGCCCGGAAGATCGTGTACCCTGCAAGGGCGAAGAAAAGAATCATCACACCGTTCCGGCGGAAGCGCCCCCACCGGGCGATCCACTCGCTGGGGCCGCCCAGCTCCGGCTCAACATGATGGGACCGGCTCGCGTAAAAGATGTAAAGCCCGAACAGGAGGAAGAAGAAGGCGGTGTCGGCCAGGGAGAGGGTCCCCTTCAGGGGAAGGACGAAGGAATAGGCCGTGGCGATGAACAGGGCCGCGATCTCGATCCCCTGGGCCGGCTCCAGTTTAATCTCCCGGCGCCGAGTCCCCAGCCAGTACGCGAGCAGGACGACCGGCCAGCCGATCCCGATCAGGAGCCGGTTCGCCCCGGTCATGTTCGCGGTGGCGAATTGGATATAGGAAGGGTCCTTTCCCGCGGTCCACGCGAAATAGACGTCGACAGCATACTCCGGCATGACCGCGATGAGCGCCAGAACCGCCAGGGCCAGCGCCTGGGGAACGACCATCTGGGCCAGCTCCGCGGCCCAGGAGAGAAGGAATGCCGCCCCGAAGATCCCCAGCCCCGGCAGGACGGCGTTCCAGGGGACCGGCAGGTGGGTGTGACGGGCGTCCAGAAAGATCCAGATCCCCGCGAGGCAGAGCGCCAGGAAGACAAAAAGGCCGCTCTTTAGTCGGCCCGAGGTTTGTGGCAATTGTGAGCCCAATTATCCCTCTGTGAACTCTTGCGGCCGGCAGGCCTCGCAGGGACAGAGGGAGCGCAGGTACTCGTGCGAGAAGATGCCTGTGGTGTGCCCGTCGCTCCAGCGGATGTGGAACGCATACCGCCCGACCGGGCTCATCTCCAGCGGGCGCACATTCGGGTGGGCGATCGGCAGCCCTCCCTGCTTGCATGCGGCGCAGGGGCAGGCGCCCCGGAGCAGCTCCCACGGGTAGAGACTCTCATGCCCGTCGCCCCAGCGGATGCGAAGGAGGGTCTCTCCCACCCTCTCAATCTGCTGCGGCTCCGTGGCGTCCGATTCCGGCATGGTAAAATCGCCTCCGTGAACGACACCTTCCTGTTCCCCGACTTCCCGCGCGCCATCCTCTCTCTGCGCGGCGCGGACCGTGTGGAATTCCTGCATCGGTTGGTGAGCCATGATATCAAAGGGCTTCCGGTCGGACAAGCGCGCCCCGCCTGCCTTCTCGACCGCCAGGGGAAGATCCTCTTTGCGGCTCTGGTGCACGCCCGGCCGGATGAGTTTCTGCTGGAGATGGATCCGGGGTCCCTTGCCACGGCACAAGCCCAACTCGAGCGCTATCGGATCTCCGAGAAGGTGGAATGGTCGGACGCGGCGGACCGATTCCGGATCCTCCCCTTGCACGGGCCCGCCGGCGCGGAAATCCTCCGTGCCGCCTGGCCGGAGCTGCGCCTGCCCGAACAGAACCTCGCCCATCTTCCCGGCCCGGAGGGCAGCCCGGTTCGCCTCATCGCCCGATGGGACCTCCTCGGTGGGCTGGGAATCCATCTCTGGGTGGAGCCGTCCCGGCGGGAGGAGGTCCTGGAAAAGCTTTCGCAGGGAGGAAAACCCTTCGGCCTGGAGGCGGGCGCCGCGGAACTCTTTCACGCGCTGCGGATCGAGGCGGGCGTCCCCTGGCCCGGAGCCGAGATGACGCCGGAGGTCATCCTGAACGAGCTGGGGAGCGAGGAGTGGGTGAGCTTCACCAAGGGCTGCTTCATCGGCCAGGAGATTGTCGCCCGGATCAAGTACCGGGCGCACCCGCCGCGCCTGCTGAGAGGTTTCTTCATCGAGGGAACCGAGGTGCCGCCGGTGCCCTGTCCCCTTTACGCCGACATGGGAGCCGTCGGGGAGCGGGTGGTTGGGCTCATCACATCTGCCTGCCGATCACCCGCACTGGGTCGGCCGATCGCCCTGGGCTTCCTGCAACACGAGCTCGACGCACCGCTCACAATTCGGGGACGTTCTCAAGGGGGACAGCCTCAAGCACGAATTAAGTGCAGTTTACGCTCTTTTGAACCTGCCCAATAGGTCTACGAGAACCGGAATACAAGAAACTCGGCGTAACTTGTGCTTGAGGGTGTCCCTTTTAGGGACGTCCCCGCATTCGCGTTCTTTTAGGGACGTCCCCGCATTCGGCTTTTAGCGGTGGTGGGTGACGCCGACCCTGGGGCAGAAACGCCGGACCGGGCAGCGGCTGCACCAGGGTGAGATCGGCCGGCAGAGGGACTGCCCGAAGCTGACCAGGAGGTCGTTGTACCGGATCCAGTACCGTTTGGGCAGCTTCGCGCGCAGCGCCATCTCCGTCTGCTCCGGCGTCTTCGTCCGCACGTAGCCCAGCCGGTTGGAGATCCGGTGAACGTGGGTGTCCACGCAGATCCCGAGGCGATGGAACCCCACCGTGACGACCAGGTTCGCGGTTTTTCGCCCGACGCCGGGCAGTGAAAGAAGATCGTCGATCCGGCCGGGCACCTTCCCCAGGAACCGGCCCAGCAGATGCTGACAGATCTGGTGGATCCTCCGCGCCTTCGTCCGGTAGAAGCCGACCGGATAGATGAGCCGCTCGATCGAGCGGACAGGCAGATTCAGGAGCTGCTGAGGGGTCCGGGCGCGGGCGAAGAGCCGGGCAGAGGCCGGGCCCGTCACCTCGTCCTTCGTGCGCAGGGACAGCAGGCAGGAGATGAGAATCCGGAAGGGATCTTTCGTCTTGCGGCTGACCTGGGTAACAGCCGGAACGGACCAGGAAGGCGCGGCCCGCTCCAACCGGCGGATCACCGCATGGATGTCCCGGTCACGCACGCGGGGAGGTGGTTAGCGAAGGACCAGCTCGGTGTCGGTGGCCCGCACGCCTTCCAGCCGGCGGATCTTGGAGACGATCACCGCCAGCTCCTCGTACGGCTCCGCATCCACGAAGGCGATCATGTCATGGGCGCCTGTCACCTGATAGACGAACTGCACGCCGGGCATCTTCCCAACGGCGCCCTGGGTGTCGGTCTCCCGGCCCGGGTGAACATCGATCATGACAAACGCCTTCGGCATGCGCCCATTATACCCTAAGGGCCACCCACTTTCAGAGGGGGCTTAAAACTTTCGGAAGAGGCCCACCACCCGGCCGAGGACCCGGACCGACCGGTCCCGGGGATGCACGAAGATCGGCTCCATCGCCGGGTTCTCCGGCTGGAGGCGAATCCGGCCTCCCCGCAGCCGGTAGAAGCGCTTGACCGTCGCCTCCCCCTCGATGAGGACCGCCACGATCTGGCCGTTCTCGGCCTCCGCCTGCGGGCGGATCACCACGTAATCTCCATCGGCGATCCCGGCGCCGGTCATGCTCTCCCCGTGCACCCGGACCGCGAAGCAGCCCGGTCCCGGCACCCAGCGGGGGTCCACCGTGAGCCGGTCCTCGATCTGCTCCTCCGCCAGCAGGGGCTGGCCGGCGGCGATGCGCCCGACCACCGGAAGGAGAATCGGCACCGGCGTGACCTTCGCCGGCCCCCGCCCGGCTGCAGGCAGCAGCCGGATGCCGCGGGCGAGGCGGCTCCGCTCGATGTACCCCTTGCGAGCCAGCGCGTCCAGGTGGATCGTGACACCCCGAAGTGACTTCAAGGCCAAGCCCTCCCTGAGCTCTCGAATGGTTGGGGGAGCCCCCTCTTGCGACAGATGTCTGCGGATAAGATCCAGCACCTGCTTCTGCCGTTGGGTTGGAGGCAACTTCTTCATACCCACAGGATAGGAGACATCCGTCTGGATGTCAAGCGGAATGGGGGCTACTTTTCGACTGCGAGGCGGGCCTGGGCCAGGGAACCGCCCCGGGCCATCAGGATCCTCTCGATGGCATCCCCGATCACGCGGTTTGGGGTGGAGGCGCCGGCCGTGACCGCCACGGTCACGGGGCCAGGGGGAAGCCAGCCGTCGCTGACCACCGGCTCCGCCTTCCCCACCGGCTTGTGCCGGATCTGCCGGGCGGAAAGGATGCAATCGGCCTCATCGATGTGGTAGGTCGGCGCGTGCTGGGAGGCGATCTCGGAAAGATGGCTGGTGTTGCTGGAGTTGAACCCTCCGATCACGATCACCACATCCGCCGGCTCCCGAACGAGCTCCAGGATCGCGTCCTGCCGGTCCTGCGTGGCGCTGCAGATCGTGTCGAAGGTCCGGAAATGCTCGCCCACCCGCTCCTGGCCGTACCGGGCGGCGCAGGCCTCGCGCAGAAGGCCGGCGATCTCCAGCGACTCGCTGGAGAGCATGGTTGTCTGGTTGGCTACCCCCACGCGCTGGAGGTCCCGGTCCGGGTCAAAACCGGGCGAGCTCTTGGAGGAAAATAAGCCGACAAACTGATCCCTGCCCTGCCCGGTCCGGATGTAGTCGCAGACGCGGCCCGCCTCCGCCTTGTCCCAGACGACCAGGTAGCGCCCCTGCGGGAACTGCGCCGCCCGGGAGACGGTGGCCCGCGTTTCCTCATGGCGGTAGTTGCCGTGCACCACCGCGGTGAATCCGTCCCGCGCGTACTGCTCCACCCGCTTCCAGACCAGCACCACCGACCCGCAGGTGGCGTCCACGAGGACCGAGCCCTTCGCCCTCAGCAGCTCCATCTCCTCCACCCGCGTGCCGAAGGCCGCGATGATCACGACGTCCTCGGGCCCCAGGTCCTCGATCCGCCGGTCCTGGGCTCCCGGACCGTTGAGGAAGCCGATCCCCATCTCCCGCAGGCAGTGGTTCACCCGCGGGTTGTGGATGAGCTCGGTGGTGAGGAAGATGCGCCGGTCCGGGAAGCGCTTCCTCGTTTCATACGCATAGTCCACAGCTCTCTCGACTCCGTAGCAGAAGCCGAACTCCTTCGCCAGCCGGAAGGTGATCTCCCCCACGCGGAGACTGTTCCCGCGAGCCCGGATCTCCTCCACCAGGCGGCTGCGGTAATCCTGATTCAGATCCTCCTCGACCTGCTCCTTCAGCCCGAAGCCGCGTTGGAAGATCTGGGCGCCTTGGATCTCAGTCATGGTGAAGCTCCATTCTATCGGCTTGGAAGGGCAAAAGCAACGCGCTATAATGGCGTTTTCGATGAAGGCGAAACGTTTCCGTGAATTGCTCGGCCGGCCGGGCCCGGTGGTCCTCGCCGGCGCCCACGACGCCATCAGCGCCAAGCTGGTGGAGCGGGCCGGCTTTGACGCGGTCTGGGTTTCCAGCTTCGGCCTCTCCGCCGCCCAGCGATCGATGCCGGACGCCAATGTCCTCACCATGACGGAGACCCTCGAGGCGGCCCGCGCGATCAACCACGCGGTCGGGATCCCGGTCATCGCCGACTGCGACAACGGCTACGGCAACGCGATCAACGTCATGCGCACCGTCACCGAATTCTGCGAGGCCGGCATGGCCGGCATCTCCATCGAGGACAGCACCTTCCCGAAGCGCTGCTCGCTCTACCCCGGCCGGCACGAGCTGGTCTCGGTCGAGGAGATGAGCGGCCGGATCCGCGCCGCCAAGGCCGCCTGTCCCAATCCCGACTTCCTCCTCATCGCCCGGACCGAGGCGCTCATCGCCGGGCTGGGGTTGGCAGAGGCGTTCCAGCGGGCGCGGGCCTATCGCCAGGCCGGCGCCGACGCTCTGCTCGTCCATTCGAAGGCCCGCTCCGCCCAGGAGGTCCTCGCCTTTGCGCAGGGCTGGAAGGAGGGGCCCCCGCTGGTCGTCGTTCCCACCATGTTCCCAAACGCAAGCGTCCAGGAGCTCTCCCAGGCGGGGTTCAAGGTGATCATCTTCGCCAACCACGCCCTGCGTGCTGCCGTGGCCGCCATGCGCGAGCAGCTCGGCCGCCTGCGGAAGGAAGGGCGAGCGGAGGTCCTGGACGGCTCGATCGCCCCCCTTGATGAGGTGTACGATCTGGTCGGGGTGGAGGCGCTCCACGCGCAGGAGGAGGCGTTCCTGCCCGCCCCGCGCGAGCCGGTCCGAGCCGTGATCCTGGCCGCAGGCTTCGATCAGCAGCTCCTGCCCCTGGTCGAGGACCGGCCGAAGGCGATGCTGGAGATCAAGGGCCGCTCCATCCTGGAGCGGCAGATCGGCCTGCTTCAATCGGTCGGCATCACCGACATCACCGTGGTGCGCGGTTACCAGGCGCAGGCCGTCCAGCTCCCTCAGGTCCGTTTCGTGGATAACCCGCGCTTCGCGGAGCAGGGGATCGCTGCATCCCTCTTCGCCGCAGAATCGGTTCTCACCGGCCGGACCCTCATCCTTTATGGGGACATCTTGTTCGACCGGGCCATCCTCGAGAAGCTCCTCCAGTCCCAGCAGGAGGTGAGTCTCATCGTCGACCGGGCCTGGTTCGACCTGTACCGGACCGAGGGGCGCTCGCCCGAGGCGGCGGATCTCGTGCAGACCGCCGAGCCGCCGATCCGCAGCCACCGCTTCCTCGCCTCCGAAGAGCCGCTCACCGTCCAGCGGATCGGCCAGCGGATCGACAAGCAGCAGGTGACGGCGGAGTTCGTGGGGCTGGCGCTTCTCTCTGCGAACGGGACCGATTGGCTGAAGGAGGCCTACCGGAAGGGATCCCAGGCCCCGGCCGACCAGCCGTACCACGAGGCGGCCAGCTTCGCGCAGGCCTCGCTCACCGACCTCTTCCAGGAGCTGATTGACCGCGGCCGGCCCGTGCAGGCGATCGAGACGTACAAGGGATGGATCGAGGTGGACACCTTCGAGGATTACCGCCGGGCTTGGTCGAAGCTATAGAGCCGGTTTTGAGGCCGGCTCTATAGCCGCGCTCTCTCCTTCCAGAAGTAGCGGATCCAGAAAACCTGACAGCCCACCGCCAGAACGAAAAGGAAGGGAAGCTTCGCCCCCAAGAGGAGCACCGCGACGACCAGCAGGGAGAAGTTCTCGTGAGTCAGGTTGTTCTTGAGCCACCCCGCCCCGCCGGTCCCCACGCCCCGTGAGGGGTCCCCAAAGATCGTCGGCCCAAATCCCCGGGCTTTCGCCCAGAGGGTGATGAGGAAATCGAGCGCGATCCCGAGCGCCGCCGCCGCCCCCAGCGCCATCGCCCAGCCGGGGCCTCCCGCCCGCTGCACGCCCGCCGCCAGCCCAAGCACCAGGGCCACCTGGACCACCATGTCCACGACCGGATCGAACCAGCCGCCCCATCGGGTGCTCTGCCCGCGCAGGCGCGCCACCTCCCCGTCCCAGTCGTCCGTGAGGGTGAAGAGCTGAAAGAGGACCGTCGCCGTCACGTCCGCGCGGCGTGTTCCCTCGGCCGCGCATGCGGCGGCGCCCAACCCCAGGAACAACCCCAGGAACGTCCACTGATTCGGGGTGATCGGCAGACGGATCACCCATGGGAGGAACCATCCGGCGATCTGCCTGTTCAAACAGGGGGTCGGCTTCCACTGGGGATAGATCTGATCTCGCGCCTTCTCCTGGTCCGCCGGCGTGTCAATCTCCGTCCAGGCGATCCCATCCATGCTCTCCCAGCTCACCGGCGTTTTCTCAAAAAGCTCGGGATAAACCTGCTCGTGCTCGATCTGGGTGATCCCCGCGCGAACCTTCTCCTCCAAGAGCTGCCTCAGGAGATGCGCCCCTTCCTCCGACAGCTTCAGGAATCCGACCGACTCCCCGTACCGCTCCATCCGCTGACGGAGCTCGTCGGGAGGGCGCTTTGTGATGTGCAGAACCCGCCCCTCGCGGCCGAACACCATCTGCTCCTCCCCGGTGTCCGGGGCCTTGGCATCCACCAGGAGGCAGTTGGCATGGCGGGACCCGACGAGGCGTTCGTAGGCGGCGGGAGAAACGAGGACATCGGTGTCCATGACGAGCACGGGCCGGTCCAAAAAAGCGCGGGCGCTCCAGAGGGAGAGGATCGCCCCTTCACGGTACCGCTCGTTCTCGATGACGGTGAGGCGCATCCCGCCCGCACGGGCGCGGGCTTCCCGGATCACCTCCTCCTTGCCGAAGCCGACCACGAGAACCGCCTCAGCCACCCCCACCGAACGGAGAGACTCCAGGATCCGGGCGAGCAGGGTTTTCCCTCCGACCTCGATCAGGCATTTGGGGCCGGCCCCGGGGCCCATCCGCCGGCCGACGCCGGCGGCCAGCAGGATCGCGGTCACGGCTCGATCTGGCCGGAGCGGGTGGGACCGACCGCCTCTCCTTGGGGAGGCCCCACGCAGAGCTCCTCCCCCTGGCAGGTGACGGGAAAGGTGGGAATGCCGGCGCCGGGCCGGGTGAGGCAGCGGCCGGTTTCCAGATCAAAGATCCAGCCGTGAATCGGGCAGCGCACCGCGGGGCGCTCCACCCCGTGCCCTCCGGCATCGGGATCCACCACCATCTCCACCCGGCCGCGGAAGAGCGGCCCGCTCCGGTGGGGGCAGCGATTGCCGACGGCGTACAGGCGTCCCTGCACGTTGAACACCGCGGCCTCCTTGCCGTGCGCCAAGAGAACCCGCGCCTCGCCGGGCGGAGGAGCAGTCAATCCCCCAGACCTCGGCGGTTGCAATCCCTCCATTAAACTCCGGCGGCGACGCCTCGCCGGAAGGTGGGGATGCCCGGGGCGTACCCCCATCGGCGAACCACCTCCAGCGGATCGGGCTGCCGCCAGGCCAGGTACTTCAGGAGCACATCCACCCCGTCGCAAGTCCGCTCCAGGTTCGTCTCCATGCCCGGGAAATCGGGCCAGCCGTTCTCGTTCTTGGCCTGCACGATCCATTCCATCGCCTTCTCCAGCACCGGCCGGGCCCGCTCGTCGGCGCGCAGCATCCGGGAGATGAGCAGGCTGGAGCGGGTGCAGTCCATCGTGTGGTCCACATTCTTCTCGTCCCACGACCCGTCGGCATCCTGATGCGCGAGGATCCAGTTCAGCCCCTTCTCGCAGACCGGCCGCACCGGCAGGCC
>CAYFHV010000038.1:0-482 GCA_964343105.1 uncultured Planctomycetia bacterium
ACGCAGGCTGACGTCGACGAGATGGCCGCGTTCATGGAAGAGGCCCGCTTCGATCGGCTGGGGATCTTCCCCTATTCCCCGGAGCCGAAAACCCCTGCCGAGCGACTCGCCGGGCAGATCCCCGAGGAGGTCAAGCAGGAGCGGTTTGACCGGCTGATGTCCCTTCAGCGCGGGATCTCGCAGGAACTCAACCAGCGCTGGCTCGGCCGGGAGGTGGAGGTTCTTCTCGACGAGCCGGAGCTGGGGAGGACGTACGCGGATGCGCCGGAGGTGGACGGGCAGGTGTTCGTCCGTTCGGAAAGGCCTCTGGAGCCGGGCCGGTTTGTCCGCGCGCGCGTCACCGACACGACCGAATACGATCTCGTCGCTGCGGTCTGCGAGGATGAGGCCACCCGTTTCGCTCCCCGGAGGGAACTCAAGGTTCCCTCCGGTTCCACCCTCCTAAACGAGGTGGGGGACGATCTCCCCCACCAACCCCCTTG
>CAYFHV010000038.1:492-11726 GCA_964343105.1 uncultured Planctomycetia bacterium
CGATCTCGTCGCTGCGGCCTGCGAAAGCTAAGTTCGCGTGAATCTGCCGAATCAGCTGACGCTGTCCCGGATCATCCTCAGCTTCGCCATCATCCTTTTCCTGCTCACCCCGGGGGTTCCTGCCAAGGGCGCGGCGCTGGCCCTCTTCATCCTCGCCTGCCTGACCGACTGGTGGGACGGCCGGCTGGCGCGCCGGCGCGGACTGGTGACCGACTTCGGAATCCTGATGGATCCGATCGCGGACAAGGTGCTGGTTCTCTCCTGCTTTGTGGCGTTCGTCCAACTGGGGGTAGTCCCCGCCTGGATGGTAGTGGCCATTGCCACCCGGGAATTTCTGGTGACAGGCCTGCGGCTCTTCGCGTTGGGCAAGGGGCAGGTTCTTCCCGCCGAGGCGGCGGGCAAGCACAAGACCATTTCCCAGATGGTGGCGATCTTCGTGACACTGATCGTGCTGGTCGTGCGTGAGGGTCTGGCCGGGACCGAGGCGACTGGCGCCCTCTGGATGGGGCGAATGGAGGCAGTCATCTGGGGCCTCGCCATGCTGACGGTGGTGCTCACCTTGACCAGCGGCGTCTCCTTCCTCTGGCGGCACCGCCGCCTGATCCTGAACCTCTGATGCGCACGATCGCCACCGTCTGCGGGCTCGGCCGATCGCCGGTGGCCCCCGGGACGTTGGGTTCCCTGGCGGGGCTGGCGCTCATCTGGATTCTGCGGGAGTCCGCAGGGTGGCAGGCGGCCGGCTGCGGCGTGGCGATCGGACTGGCGCTGTGGAGCGCTGGACCCACCGCGCGGGCGATGGGGCAGCCGGATCCGCGCGCCGTTGTGATTGATGAGCTGGCCGGCATGATGGTCGCGCTGGCCTGGCTGCCGGCGCAGGGCGGGATCTATCTGGCGGGCTTCGCGCTCTTTCGGCTGCTGGACATCGTCAAGCCCTTTCCGATCGGCTGGCTGCAGCGCCTCCCGGGCTCCCTCGGCATCGTCCTGGATGATCTGGCGGCGGGGCTGGCGGCGAATCTCGCCCTGCGGGCGGCGCTTTTCCTCTTGGCATGACGCTGCCACTTCAAGTGGACTAGCCCAGCGGAAGCTCCGCGAGGGTGTGGTAGACCGGGCCCCGGGGGGAAAGGACCGACTGAAGCAGGACGGCGCGGCGCACCTCAACCCGATCGCTTGGGCCAAAGCCGGTTTCCCTCAGCCGCTGGACGAGCGGGCCAAGGCCTGCTGACGAGCGGACCCGGCCGATGGTCAGATGGGCGGAAAAAGGCCGCTCCTCGGACGGGAATCCGAGCCGGCTGCAGGCCCCCTCCACACCAGCGGCCAGCTCTTCCAACGGCTGCCTGCCTTCCTTTATGCCGACCCAGAGCACGCGAGGGCGCTCGTTTCGGGGGAAGGCACCCAGCCCTTCCATTGAGATCGAGAACGGCTGGGCCTCCGCAGCGATCTGGCGCAAGCCGTCGGTGAGGGCAGGCACCTTTTCCGCGGCTGTCTCACCGAGGAACTTCAGGGTCAAGTGCAGGTTCTCCGGCTCGACCCATTTGACGTCGGCGCCGGAGGAGCGCAGCTCCGTCTGCAGCGCAGCCACCTCCGCGCGCGCCTGCTCGCTCAGCTCAACCGCAACAAATAGTCGCATCAACGGGCGGGGAGGAGGTGGAGGCGCAGGAGGTTCAACGCCGCCTGGGAGGCCTTGAACTGGATCACCTGCCGTTCGCCGGTGAAGCGAAAGCGCCATGTCCGGTTGCCGCCCCTGTCGCCTATGGCGATCCAGACAAGCCCCGCCGGTTTGGCGCGGCTGCCGCCGGTCGGGCCTGCGATGCCGGTCACCGAGAGCCCCACGTCCGACGGGATGAGCTTCCGGATCCGCTCAGCCAGCACCGAGGCCACCTGAGGGCTGACCGCCCCGAACCGGCGCAGGAGGGCGGCAGGCACTCCGATCGGCCGCTCCTTGACAGAATTGGCGTACGCGACCACCCCTCCCCGGAAATAGTCCGAAGCGCCTGAGATTCGAGTGATCCGCTCTGCGATGAGGCCGCCGGTGCAGGACTCCGCGATACTCAGGCTCAGTTTCCTTTTTCGCAGGAGGCGGCTGGCAGCCCCCTCTAGCGTCTCCTCATCCGCGCCGAAAACCAAGTCGCCGAGGCGGGAGCGGATCTGGCGCTCCACGCGGCGGATCTGTTCCCTCGCGGCCTTCCCGTTTCGCGCGCGCGCGGTGATCCTCAAATCCACCTGAGCCGGATGCGCGTAGATTCCGACGGTCACCGGCCCGGCCAGCGCCAGAAGATCCCGAACCCGCGCATCCACCTCCGACTCCGTGAACCCCGTCGTCTTCAACGTCCGCGAGAGGATGACCCCACGGCCGGCATGCCGGCGTAGCAGCGGGACGAGGTGGCGCTGGGCCATGGGGATCAGCTCCGCGGGCGGGCCGGGCAGGGCGACGAGGATCTTCCAGCCGGGGGACCCTCTCCGGCCGGATCGCGACCGGGACCGTCGCCGGCCCAACTTTGTTCTCAACCTCAAGAGGAAACCGGGTGCGGTTCCCACGCTGTTGGGGAAGACGGAGGCGCCCTGGGGCAGGAGCGCCTGCCGAAGATTGGAGGCAGGCATCGGGATCCCGATTCTCCTGAACCTCGCCCGGATGGAGCGGCGAGTCGCCGGATGTGGGATGAGCTTGCGGCGGGCGACACGCGCGATCGTCTCCAGCGTGACGTCGTCCACCGTGGGGCCCAGGCCTCCGCAGGTGATCACCAGGTCCGCGCGCCGGAGGGCGGTCCGCAGCGCCTGCGCCAACCGCGCCGGGTTGTCGCCGACAGTGACCTGCCAGCGGCAGGAGATCCCCAGGCTGGCCAGGATCCGGCCGAGGAAAGCGGTGTCGGTGTTGACCACGAAGCCCAGCAAGAGCTCGGTCCCAACGGCGATCACCTCGGCATTCATAGGGTTATGGCCTTGAGGCTACCATGAAACAGTCACCGCAATCTAATCGAGTTAGTGGTGATAAAATTTATATATCCACCTTGACGGCGACCGATCCGGTGTGGCATACTATTTTCACAAGCTTCTCAATGACCCCATGAAACGACAATTCCGTTTGCCAAGATTCCTGGCCCTTTGGCTCATCTTAAGCCTGAGCTTGCCCCCTCCCGCCCTTGCCATGCGCATCCAGGCCGGCCTGGAGAGTGAAGCCGAATCCGAGCTTACGTCTACCCTCCATCCCGCCGCCGGCGCGGAGGAGGGCCTTCAAAAGTATCTGAATGATTTCCCGCTCGATCGGGAGTTGACCGCGTGGCCGGTAAATGTTCACCCCAGCGGCAAGGGCCTCATCGTGCAGGTGCAGGCGCAGGATAAGAGGCATTTCGAAGGGTTCATGCCCAAGTCCATGGCCTTCTCCTATCGCAACTCCCTGAATTTTCTGGCTCGGAAGCCATCCTTCCTGGTGCGCGTGATCGAGGCCCGAATCGATCCTTCCAGAAGAAAGCTCCTGCTGAAGTTTAGTCTGGTGGAAGAGAGCGTGCGGGGGCGGCCGATGACGGCCGAACAACTCAAGAGATATCAGGACTATTTCGCCCCTGGCACAATCCACACGGCTTATCCTAAACAGAGGCAGAAGTCAGGACTCGTGGTGCTGACTCAAGCCTCGGACGGCGTGGAATTTGACGGCTTCGTTACGAACCATTGGGCTTCTTCCTACGAGCACCGCCTCCAGGACCTTTCCGCGCAGGCCGAATTCCCAGCCAGGGTGATCAAGAGCGAGATCCCGCCCGACAGGAACAAGCTGCATTTGACCTTCGGGGTGTGGGACTTCCAGATCAAGGAGCGTCTTCGGGCCATGGAGGAGCTCGGCGAGGAGGTTGAGGCGGAGATCTTCCAAGCCACTCAAAGCGGATTGTTCGGGCGGACTGGGGTTGTGCCGGTCTTTGTGCCGATGTCTACCGTGGTTCCCAAGGTGGGAAGGGTCGAATTCGACGATTGGAAAGGGACGGTGATCGCCGGCAAGATCCTTTCGAAAGACACCGACTACGGGCAGATCAAGCTTGCTTTCGAGGATATCGTCTCCACTCCGGAGGAGAGGGAGAAGGGACCGGAAGCCGCCGGCGCGGAGGAGAAGATTCCAGCGAAAGAGGTCCGGAAAGTTCTTAAGGACCTGGGCGCTTTGCTGGAGGGAAATCCTCGGATGGCGGCCTTTAGGATAGAAGCCAAAGGAAGGTACAGCTTTCGGGAAAAGCCAACCGGCTGGATCGAGGTCGGTGGCGCCCGGCCGCCTCCCTCCCTGGTGAGCGGTTTGAACCCTGAGTCGCCGCCTGCGAAAGCGGAGGTGATTATTGAAAGGCCCCTCCTTCTTAGGAAGGTACCAGAATACCGTTTAGACGTGGCCTACTTGCTTACGTATCTCCCGAAGATTCTCTCGACGGCTCGCCGGCGCGCAGAGGAGGAAAGGAAAGAGGTCCTGGTCAACCTGGAGCACGGAGCCAGAGTGACGATCTACCCTCGAGAAGGCGGAGGTTCCCCCTCTGTAAGAGTCGCGATCAAGCCCAGCGATTGGCCCGTCACCCCCGAATACTTCACCGCGATCAGCCAGAAGGAGCTGGATTCCGCCGCCGGCTCGGAGGAGATAAATCAGATCGTGGTGGATCAGCGGGCTCTGGAAGCCTTCCGGAAGGAGCTGGTGGGCAAGAGATTCCTTCATCGGCGGGGGGATCCTGTAGAAGCAGTGGTCAGGGCTGTCGTGGAGAAGCTGCTGCCGGAACGGATGAAGGCGCTTCCTCCCCATGCAGGGCTCCTCCTTCGGATCATGCCTTTGAACGAGAGCGAAAAAAGGCGGATTATGGCTGCGGACAGCAGATGGCGGCCTCTTCTGGATGTGGATCGGGATATTCTTCCGCGCTTGAGAGACACGAGCTATCCGCTGGCCTATCTCCATGAGATGCAGTTCAATCCCGACAGCCAGCAGCTCCGGCTTCGTTTGGCTTGGAGCATTCAGATCCCAGGCCAAGGGGAGCCGGTCCGCGAGGTTTGGGTTGGGCCGCAGACCGGAACCCGATGGGAAGATTTTCCGGAGGCGGGCGGGCTCATCGGCCGCTTATCGGCAGGAACGATTAAGGCCCGTGAACGGCGCCAACTTTTTGATTCCGTCTTGAAATTGATTGAAGAGGAGGCGCTGCGTTTGATGGAGCCGACGGTTCCCTTGGGGTTCCGGGAGCCGTCGGACCTTCCGGAAGGGTTCGGTCAAGGCCTTCTCTCCGAAAGGGAGGCCTCTTACGTACAAGCCCGGCCGGATGAGAAGGCGAAGCGCACTCAAGGGGGTGGAGCTTCCGGCCGTTTAGATGAAGAAGGAGA
This sequence comes from uncultured Planctomycetia bacterium, assembly GCA_964343105.1. GTDB lineage: Bacteria > Omnitrophota > Gorgyraeia > 1-14-0-20-64-10 > 1-14-0-20-64-10 > CAYFHV01. The sequence continues at coordinate 5,818 of CAYFHV010000038.1, forward strand.
GGAGCGCGTTAAGAAGATCAGCGCGGATCTTGACCGGCGCCTCACGGAAGTCAGGTCGGAGCTGAGCTCCCTGTGGGACCTTCTTGTTTCAAAGGTGCCGGACAGGCAGGAAGGGAGCGTCGCAGATACCTTCCGTGAGAAGTTGCGGGAGGAGTTTGAAACAGAGCCGTTGGTTCGCGATCTGCTGGAGTCCAGCGGCACGGCATCCGATGCTGACATTTTGCGGGAGGCCGACAGGGTTCTGATCGATTTTCTCGATGGGTTTGGGCGTGACATCTCGATCCCTCATCTCAGCGTCGAAGAGATCGGCCTCCTCTGCCCGGACTTTCTCCGAAGGGTGCGGGATGGCTTGTCCGGATCGGAATGGCGATGGAGGATGCTTCTTTATCAACCCCTCTTGTGGGATTACTTTATCGGAACCTTTTGGGAGGAGCGGCAGGAATTGGGCCTGCCCTCAGAAGAGATCCGTCCTATGGTAGGGGCCCTCCACCAGGCCTTGCAGAGGGGTTCTTCAGAGGATCCCCGGATTGCTGTCAAGGCCCGGATGCTGGAGGCCGCGCTCGTCGCCTACCTTTCCAAGAGGAATCAATTGGATGAGGAAACAGCCCGTCTTTTCAGCGAGGATCCCAACGCCTTGCACGGGGAGGCGTGGCTGATGCTCTCGGGTTTTTGGTCGGCGCGATACAGGGAGGGTAGAAAGAGACGCGGTGGCCGGCCGATTGTGTTTATGGGTGGGGCATCGCCAGTGGATTTTTATGCGGCTTTCTATAGTTTATTGCTCAATGCAAGCCCAGAGGGAAGGTTCGCGCAGCGGAAAGGTCACGGCCAAGAACTTAGGCGAGTCGTTTCCTTTATGATCCACAAGAAGCCATCGGGCGGGCTCCTCGCAAAGACATCGAAGATCATCCGTGAGCATGGCGAGATAACATCCCGCTACAAGGTGGGAGCTCTTTTGGGTCAGACGGAGGTCATCCTGGATTTGTCCGGAGGATTCCATCAGCTCCAGGCCTCTTTTGCCAGAGAGGATTCAGAGCGGAAGTCTTTGTTGAAGGTGGCGAGGATGATAAGAGACCGCCTGAAGGAAGCGCATCCGGCCTACGTTCCCTGGTACGGCCGGGGTTCGGCGACAGAAGGGGAAGCCGGCCTGGAGGAGGGGGTGGAGGCTGCGGCTCGGGTGCGTGCGGAATTTGGAAGGATCGAGCCGCTTCCAGCCGGTACCGTGGTCGGGATCGGCCCGACTCAAGCAGCTCAGCATGCCGATGCCCTCCGAGTGATCGGGCAACTTTTGCCAGGACCCTTGGCTGAACGGCTGTTTGTCCTGACGTCAGCGAATGATCCGAATCTTCTGTACCTCTACCTCCAATCCCTTGGCCTCGTGGCGGATAACGTGCCAACGGGTTTGGTGGCAAAGCTCCGGGAGCGATTCGGAGGGATCGAGTTGCGTGCCGATTATCATGGGACAGAGATAGAGCAGAGGGTCCTCGGAGATGCCATCGTGATCGAGGGAGCGAGAATCCAGCTGATCCCACGAACGACAAAGGCCGACATGGAGGGTTTTCTCCAAGAACTTCTGGCCACCTTATCAAGGATCCCTTTCGAGACGGTCCCAGGTCGGTTCGATCTCAAGCGACTCGCGAAGGACATAGAGCTGCTCATCAAGGCGTAGAAGGGGCCGGCCTAGGCCGGCCCTGTGGCCCGCCGCACAAGCGCATCAAGGAATCCGCCGGAATCTCCGCGTCATCCCCAATTCCCACGCTGCGCCCCCGGTGGTGATCTCATGATAGATATTTGCATTATTGACAAATCCCCTACGGCCGTGGTATTAGGGGGGCTACGTTTCCGGTTCGTCTACCGTTCCTTGACCACTCAAAGAGGAGGGAGATATAATGGAGGCTTTGAAAAAGACAGCAGAGGTGAACATGGCGAAAGCAAAGGCAAGAGAGGCACAGCAGCAGAAGGCGTCGGCAGGATCGTCTGCAACGGCGGTAGCGGCGGCAGCGGCGAAGGACGGGAAGGAGAGGAGCAAGGCCCTGGAGCTGGCCCTCTCGCAGATCGAGCAGCATTTCGGAGAGGGCTCCATCATGAAGCTCGGAACCCACACGCACTCCCACGTCGAGGCGGTGCCCACGGGGTCGCTGGCGTTGGACCTGGCGCTGGGGGTGGGCGGGCTTCCCCGCGGGCGGGTGACGGAAGTCTTCGGGCCCGAGGCGTCGGGCAAAACGACGCTCACCCTCTCGGTGATCGCCCAGGCGCAGCGCCGGGGCGGCGTGGCGGCGTTCATTGACGCGGAGCATGCCTTCGACCCGACCTACGCGAAGAAGATCGGGGTGAATCTGGATGAGCTCCTGATCAGCCAGCCCGACACCGGCGAGCAGGCCCTGGAGATCGCCGACATGCTGATCCGCTCCAACGCCATCGACGTGATCGCGATCGACTCGGTCGCGGCCCTGGTGCCCAGGGCGGAGATTGAGGGGGAGATGGGAGATTCCTTCGTGGGCCTGCAGGCGCGCCTCATGTCGCAGGCGCTCCGGAAGCTCACCGGCGGCATCGCCAAGTCGAAGACGTGCCTCATCTTCATCAACCAGCTCCGGGAGAAGATCGGAATAATGTACGGGAACCCCGAGACGACCACCGGCGGCAGGGCGCTCAAGTTCTACGCCTCGGTTCGGCTGGATATCCGCCGGATCGAGCATCTCAAGCAGGGGGAGCGCGTGGTGGGCAGCCGGGTGCGGGTGCGGGTGGTCAAGAACAAGGTGGCCCCGCCGTTCCGGCAGGCCGAGTTCGACATCCTGCATGAGGAGGGGATCTCCCGGCTGGGCGATCTCATTGATGTGGGAACGCAGCTGGGCCTGGTGCAGAAGACAGGAACGTGGCTGACGTACGGCGACCTGAAGCTGGGGCAGGGCCGGGAGAACGCGCGGCACTTCATCCGGGAGAACCCGAACCTGCTCTCCGAGATCGAGAAGAAGCTCCGCCAGATCATTGTTTCTTCTCATCCGTCCGCGGGCGCGATAGCAACGGCCCCGGTGGGTGGAGGAGCGCCGGCCGCCGCCTGAGCTCGGACCGGCTTCAGGAAGTCACTGCAGCGTGTCGCGGGGTCCCGCCCACGGGCCGCGCGGCACGCTGTTTTGCTCACGGCGAGATAAGAGCCGGCTCTAAATCTTCAGGAGGAAAGGATGGTCCGAAGGGAATCGGTCGTTCTCCCGTTCGTCGCTCTGATCGGAACCGTTCTGGCGGCGCTGTCGACTGCCGGCCCGGCGAAGGCGCAGAGCCTCGATCCGGCCCAGCAGCTCGAGCAGCGCTTCATCCAGGTGGCCAAGAGGGTCGGCCCGGCGGTGGTCTCCATCTCCACGGAAGCGGTGGAGCGCGGCCCGATGCGGCGGCCCCACTTCCGGGGATCCCCCTTCTCCGAGTTTGAGGAGGATCTGTTCGAGCACTTCTTCCGCGACTTCTTCGGGGAGATGCCGGAGCAGGAGTTCCGCCAGAGGGGCCTGGGGACAGGGGTCATCATCGATTCCGAGGGATACATCCTCACCAACGAGCACGTGGTGCATGGGGCGGACAAGGTGGTGGTGACGCTGCCGGACGGCCGGGAATTCCGCGGCCAGATCAAGGGCACCGACTTCCGGTCGGATCTGGCGGTCATCCAGATTGACGCCAAGGAGCTGCCGGCCGCGGAGCTGGGGGATTCGGAGAAGGTGGTGAGCGGCCAGTGGGCGATCGCGGTCGGGAACCCCTTCGGATGGGCCGTGGGGGGGACCGAGCCCACGATCACCGTCGGGGTGATCTCCGCCCTGCACCGCTCGATTCGGATGGGCCGCATGGATCGGGACTACTCGGATCTCATCCAGACCGACGCGGCGATCAATCCCGGCAACAGCGGCGGGCCGCTGGTGAACCTGGCCGGCGAGGTGATCGGGATCAACGTGGCCATCTTCTCCACCACCGGCGGTTATCAGGGAATCGGTTTTGCCATCCCGGTCAACTCCGCCAAGGCGGTTGTGGGGGACTTGATCGAGGGCAAGAAGATCCTCTACGGTTGGCTTGGGGTCCACATCCAGGATGTCAACGAGGAGCTCGCCCGGGCGTTCCAGCTTTCCGGCCGGGAGGGGGCGATCGTGATCCGAGTTATTCCCGATTCCCCGGCGGAGAAGGCGGGCCTGCGCGACGGGGACGTCATCGTCGCATATGCCGGCGAGCCGGTGAAGAACGTCCGTGAGCTGCTCAAGCTGAGCGGGCGAACCCGGGTGGGCCAGAAGGTGAATCTGCAGGTGATCCGTGAGGGGAAGGAGGTCCGGGTTCCGGTGGAGGTCGGGGAGCGGCCGCAGGAGCTGGCGGCCTGGGGCGAGCGCGGGCAGGGGAGTTGGCGCGGGCTGGAGGTGAGCGGACTGACCCCGGAGCTCGCACAGCAATTCCAGGTTCCGTTCGCCGAGGGGGTCATCGTGACCCAGGTGGAGCCCGGCTCCCCGGCGGACGAGGCGGGTGTGCGGATCGGGGATCTTGTCCTGGAGGTGAACCGCCGGCGGGTCCGGTCGGTTCAGGAGTTCGCCCAGATCGCTGCATCCGTCCGCGGGGATGCTCTCCTCAAGGCGCGGCGGGGCTTCTTCGTCGTTCGAGAAGGAAACTAGTGGCGGTCGAGCTCTCGCCTGGGAAGGCGCGATCCCATGCCCTGCGCCTGCTGAAGTTCCGTCCCCGGTCGGAGGGGGAGCTCCGCCTGCGGCTGACGCGCAAGGGGTTCTCTCAGGAGATCGCCGAGGCGGTCCTCGCGGAGCTGAAGCGGACCGGCCTGGTGGACGACCGCCGGTTCGCCTCTTACTTCGTGTCGCAGGCGATCAGCTCCAAGCCGGTCGGAAGGCGGGCGCTCACCCACCGCCTGCGCGCGCTGGGGGTCGGTTCGGAGCTGGCCGCTCAGGCGGTGGAGCAGGGGACGGCCGGGCAGGACGAGCTGCAGCTGGCCAGGGCCGTGGCGTCCAAGCGGCTCCCGTGGATGACCGGTTTAAGGCCCGACGCGCTGCGGCGGCGTCTCTTCGGCTATTTAAACCGGCGGGGGTTCTCCGGTGAGGTGGTCCACCAAGTGGTTCGGGAGATGATCTCGTGACCGGCTCGGAGCTGCGCGGACAATTTCTTGATTTCTTCCGGGAGCGGAAGCATACGATCCTCCCCAGCGATTCCCTGATTCCGGCCAAGGATCCCACCCTGCTTTTTACAGGAGCGGGGATGAACCAGTTCAAGGTCTATTTCCTCGGCTTAAGGAGTGACCTGAAGCGGGCGGCCACCTGCCAGAAATGCTTCCGGACCGGAGATGTGGAGAAGGTGGGGCAGAGCGCCGGGCACCTCACCTTCTTTGAGATGCTGGGGAACTTCTCCTTCGGCGACTACTTCAAGCGGGAGGCCTGCGCCTGGGCGTGGGAGTTCCTGACCAGCCGGCTGGGGCTCGACCCGGAGCGGCTCTGGGCGACGGTGTACGAATCGGATGAAGAGGCGGCTGCGATCTGGAGGGAGGTAGCGGGGCTGCCGGAGGATCGAATCGTCCGGTTCGGTGCGAAAGAAAACTTCTGGCCCTCCAACGCGCCGGCGGAGGGGCCCAACGGGCCGTGCGGCCCCTGCTCGGAGCTCCACTGGGATTACCGGAGGTGCGTGGTCGGGAAGCACTGCCCGGATCCGGATCACTGCGGGCCGGGCTGTCCCTGCGGCCGCTTCGCCGAGGTCTGGAACCTGGTCTTCACGCAGTACGACCGGCAGCCCAACGGGGAGCTTCTTCCGCTGCCGGCGAAGAACATCGACACCGGCATGGGGCTGGAGCGTCTGGCGGCGGTCGCCCAGGACAAGATGAGCGTCTTTGAGACCGATCTCTTCGAGCCGCTCGTCGAGGCGACGGTGCGGCTGCTGCGGGAGGAGGCGCCGGGGAT
>CAYFHV010000039.1:0-11515 GCA_964343105.1 uncultured Planctomycetia bacterium
CCGCAACCGAAGTCAAGCTCCCCGCGATTTCGTGTTGGTTCAGAATCTATTCGACGAAGCACGGGCACCGCAGGGACAAAACCCTTATATCACAGGGGGGTGGACGCTGCAACCGGGAAAAATGGGCTTGGGGAAAATGGCCGCCGTCAGGAGGTCGGCCGGAGGTAGCGCCGGAGAAACTCCTGGGCCCGGGGCGCTTCCGGGCTTCGGCGATACTCGGAGACCAGCTGCTGGAACGCCGCATGGGCGAGCTCCGGGTTTTTCAGGATCCGCTCGGCGGTCACGCCCAGCGCCGCCAGCGCCAGAGGCGCCAGGCGATGCTGCGGGGAGTGGGCCAGCACCCACCGGAAATGCGTCCGCCCCTTGCGGATATCCCCCAGGTGGATTTGGTCGGCGCCCACATAGAGATGCAGTGGAACGGCCAGCTTCGGGTCCTTGACCTGCCCCAGCGCCCGCTCGAGCTGCTCAAGACTCTTCGACCGAGAGGGGAGGTTCCCCTCCAGGATGCCGGCGTTGAGCTCGTTCACCAGCCGCCGGATGACGAAGAAGAGCTCCGGGTGATCCTTCAGGCCCAGGTGCAGCAGGGCCGGCCGGAGCAGCTCGTCCACCCGCTCGGGGCCGGCGCCGATCACCAGCTCCGCCACGTCATCGGTGTATCCGATGCGGTAAGTCTCCAGGAGGGCCTTGCGCTCCTCGGCGGAAAGCGCCCTGGGGGTCACCGGAAATCCCCGCTGGCCGATATGACTTTCCTCTCCGGAGCGGACCTCCACGCCGATCCCTTCCAGATAAGGCGAAAAGAAGACCGAACCGGCGAGCACCTTCAGGGTGGTCGCCAGATCGTGGTCGCCCTGCACGGAAACGGAGAAGGCGGTCCCCTTCACCTGCGCGCTGGCCGTCGGTGTGCGAACCTCCAGCCGGGATCCCCAGAACTTCTCCTGCGTCCGGGCGAGGACTGTTCCCTGCATGACGTTGAGCACGATCTTGGGGTGGCCGCCGGCTACCCACGGCCGCCGGAGCTGCTGCCAGGTGATCGTGGCCCCAGGCTTGAGCCGCAGGAGCACCTGGCCCGGGATCGCCAGGTCCACATCGCCGGGCAAAAGGGCCTTGAGCGGAACGCCGGGCTCCAGTCTCATGCCCTCCAGCTCCTGAAGCCCCACCACCCCAGGGCCGGAGACGACTCGCATCGGCACCTCCGTGGGACGCAGGAAGATGAGCCCCAGGAGGGCCACGCCAGCCAGAACCCCTGCAGTGAAGACGCGAAGGGAAAGCGCCGGCTGAACCACGGGGATGAACCGCGGGGGCTGGAGCTGCTGCAGGGGATGCTCCTCAATCGTCGGAAGCACCTTCAGGGCCGCCCGCGCTTGGCTCATCCCTTCGAATAGGTTCCGGCAGGGGGGGCATCCGGAAAGGTGGCGCACGCAGGCGCTGTGCGCTCTGGCCTCGAGCGCGTCGTCGAGCAGGCGGGAGAGCTTCTCCGCCCCCGGATGGAACCACCAGCCGATCATGGCATCTCCTTTTTCAGGTAGCCCAAATCTTCTGCCAGCTTCGCCCGCCCCCGGGCGAGCCGCGAGGCGATGGTGTCAATCGGGCAGCCCAGCAGCTCGGCCGCCTCCTTGTACGCGTAGCCCTGCACGTCGCAGAGGATCACCGCCTCCCGATAGAGCGGCGAGATCTGCAGGAGGGCCGCCTGGACCGTTTTCCCCAGATCGGCAGCGATCGCCTCCTGGCCCGGACCCGGGCTCGGGTCGGCGAGCCTCTCCGAAGGAGAGGATCCCTCTTCCCCTTCCGCATCCACTCCCAGGGGCTGATCGAGCGGGATTTCGGGAGCGACCCTTTCATGCCGGAAGCGGTTCAGGGCAAGGTTCCGGGCGATCCGGTAGATCCAGCCTCCTACCGGCCCGGTCGGCCGGTAGGAGGGCAGATGCCGAACGACCCGGACAAAGGTCTCCTGGGTCAGATCCTCCGCCGTCTGGCGGTTGCCGACGAAACGGTACAGGTAGTTAAGCACCTTACGCTGATATCGCATGTACAGCTCCGTGACCGCCTGCGCGTCCCCCTGCTGGGCTCGCCGGATGAGGAGCTGGTCCAGCTCTTGTTCGGCGCCGGGCCCCGGAGGGACACCCCGCCCTTCAACGGAATAACGTTTGGCCTGCCCTTTTTCTTCCATGCCATGGGTAAGTATACCTGTTGTATGATAGTGCTACGAAAGGAGGGAGCCATGCCGGACCTTTACAGCAACGTTCACCTCGTGGTGCGCTGGCTGCATGTGCTGGCCGGGATTACGTGGATCGGCCACCTCTACTTTTTCAATTTTGTCAACGTGCCCTTGCAGGGGGCGCTGGACGACGCGGCGAAGAAAGCGGTCAACCCGCAGCTCATGCCTCGGGCGCTGTGGTGGTTCCGCTGGGGAGCGATGATCACCTTCCTGGCGGGGTTGACCCTGTTCGCGCTGACCTACTTCTACACGCCGGGGGTCGGATTCGGGGCGACGAGCCTGCTCATGGAGACGGGCAAGCTCACCCAGCGGGCGATGTGGATCCTCTTCGGGATGCTGCTGGGGACGGTCATGTGGTTCAACGTCTGGTTCGTGATCTGGCCGATCCAGAAGAAGCTCCTGACCGGCAAGGCCCCGGGGGATCAGGTGGCCGGCCTGCGGAAGAGGGCGCTTCTCACCTCGCGGGTGAACACATACCTCTCGGGGCCGATGCTCTTCGGGATGCTCGCCCCATCGCACTACGGGGCGATGAGCGGGGCCGCGCTGATTCTGGCCGTCGGGCTGGGGCTCGTGGCAATCTGGTGGGCGATCCGCTCCTCCCCCGCCGTCGGAAAGCTGACCTAGAGCGCGTTCCCGAAACCGGCTCCTGGAGGCGGGTTACCGGAGCTGCGCCTGAAAGCGGTCCTTGAGGACCTGGACGATCCGCTCATGGGCGAAGCTGATCTCCGGGTCGGTCAGGGTCCGGTCTCCGGCCGAGTAAAGCAGACGGAAGGCCATGCTCTTCTTCCCTACCGGAACCTGCTTGCCCCGGTAAAGGTCAAAGAGGAACAGCTCCTTCAAGAGGGGCCCCGCCGCGGCCTGGATCGCCTCTGTAACAGCGCGATGATGAACCTCCTCTGCCAGCACAACGGCCAGGTCCCGCGCCACCGGCGGGATCTTGGGAAGCGCCCCGACGCGGACCGGTGTCATGGCTGTCTCGAGCAGCTCTTCCAGGTCCAGCTCCGCATAGGCCACTGACACCTCGGTGGGAATCTCGAAGGCGGTCAGGACATCCCGCTCCACCTCTCCCGCCGCCCCCGTTAGCCCGCCGGCCGATTCCCAGACAACCGCCGGGCCGGAGAGGTACGGCCAGCGGCTGCAGTCCCCGACCGACTCGGTCAGCGTGAGGCCCAGTCGCTCGGACAGGAAGGCCACCGCCCCTTTCAGATCCAGAAGGTCGAGCGCCCGGGAGGGGGCGCCCCATCCGGAAAGGGAGCTTCCCGCGACCAACAGCCCCAATCGGCTCGGCTGGAGGATCGTCTGCCCGTCCTGCAGGTAGAGCTGCCCCAGCTCAAAGAGCCGGAACGATTCGGATGCCTTGCGGTGGAGATTCCGCGCCAGCGTCTGCAGGGCGCCCACGAGGAAGGTTTTCCGAAGGACGCTGATCTCTTGACTCAGTGGATTCTCCAGTGCAATCGTCCCCGCGCTGCCCAGGCGAACCCGCTCATGGTCGTCGGGCCCCACCAGACTGTAGGTCACGATCTCGTCAAAACCGGCCGAGGTAAGACACTCCCGGATCCGCCGCTCGCGCTCCCATCGGATCCCCTCGGCCGCAGGGGCCGAGTTGTCGGCGGACAGGCGCGGCACCGCCGGCAGTGTCGCCGGACAGCGGTCGTATCCCCACAGCCGGGCAACCTCCTCGCAGAGATCCTCCGCGATCCCCACGTCCGGACGCCAGGAAGGAGGCCGCACCTGCCAGCGTCTGCCGGAGCTGGAAACCGTGCAGCCCAGATGCTCCAGGGTCCGCCGCTGCTGGGACGGGTAGACCGCCGCTCCAAGGATCTCGCTCACCCGCTCCGGCTTGAAGGAGATCCACCGCCGCTGGGCTCGGCCGGACCCGGCCTGCGCCAGCCCGCCGCGGATCCTGCCGCCCGCCAGCCGGGTGATCATGCGCGCGGCCCGCACCGCCGCCGCGGCCACGCCCTCCGGATCGATGCCCCGCTCGAAGCGGTAGGAGGACTCGGAGGAAAGGCGGCTCAAGCGGGTCCCGCGGCGGATCACCGCCGGATCAAACCAGGCCGACTCCAGGAAGATCCGGCGCGTGGAGCCGGTGATCTCCGACTGCTTCCCGCCCATGATCCCGGCCAGCGCCGCGGGCCTTTCCCCATCGGCGATCACGAGAAGCTCCGGGGAAAGCGCCCGCCGCTCTCCGTCAATCGTCACCAACATCTCCCCCCGCCGGGCCCGGCGCACGCAGATCCTCTCTCCCGCCAGGCGATCCAGATCGAACGCGTGGAGCGGCTGTCCCAGCTCGAGCAGGCAGTGGTTGGTGGCATCCACCACATTGTTCACCGGCCGGATGCCCATCTGATTCAGCCGCTGGGCGATCGCCGGCGGGCTGGCCCCCACGCGAACCCCCTCGATCACCAGCCCGACGTACCGGGGGCAGCCTTTCGGATCCTCAATCACCACCGGAACCGGGCAGTCGCCCTGAGGCCGGCGAAGCTCGAATTCCCTGCGCAGCCATCGGGGGAACCGGAACGGCCGGCCCAGAACCGCGGCCGTCTCCCGGGCGATCCCGAGGTGGCTCAAGAGATCCGGCCGGTTGGGGGTCACCTCCGCCTCGAAGAGCCAATCCCCATCCGCGCGGGAGAGCGAGGTGATCTCCAGCCCCGCCATGGTGAGCCGCTCCGCCAGCGTCTGCGGGTTGACCGAGATCTCCACATACTCCTTCAGCCACGACAGCAGGAACTTCACCGGAACTGCCCCAGGAAGCGCAGGTCGTTCTCGAAGAAGAGCCGGATGTCGTCAATGCCGTGGAGCAGCATCGCGATCCGCTCCACCCCCATGCCGAAGGCGAATCCCACCGTCTGCGGCGCGTACCCGACGGCCCGGAAGACCTCCGGGTGCACCATCCCGCATCCCAGGATCTCAAGCCACCCCTTCTGCCCGCAGACCCGGCAGCCCTTCCCCTGGCAGAAGATGCAGCCTAGATCCGCCTCGGCGCTTGGCTCTGTGAAGGGAAAGTAATGCGGCCGAAAGCGAAGCCGGACCTGGGATCCGAACATCCGCCGCGCCCAGGTGGTCAAGGTTCCCTTGAGGTCACCGAAGCTCACCCCCGGCCCGACCGCCAGCCCCTCCACCTGATGGAACTGGAAGCAGTGCGAGGCATCCACCGCGTCGGGACGGAAGACCCGCCCCGGCACGACGATCCGAAAGGGAGGCCGGTGCCGCTCCATGTAGCGGACCTGGACCGGCGAGGTGTGGGATCTGAGCAGCCAGCGGTTGGAGTCGATCGGTTTCAGATAGAAGGTGTCGAAGCTCTCCCGCGAGGGGTGGTCGGCGGGGATGTTGAGCGCCTCGAAGTTGTACCACTCGGTCTCCACCTCGGGCCCCTCGACCACTTCAAAGCCGAGGCGCTGGAAGATCTCCACAATCTGGGAGAGGGCCTGAGAGAGGGGGTGCTGCTTTCCGACGGGCGGGCGGTATCCCGGCAGGGTGAGGTCCCCGACTGCCGGCCGGCCGGCCCCGCCGGAGGAAAGCTCCCGTCTTCGCAGGGCCAGCGCCTCCTCGAATCGTCCCTTGACGGCGTTGAGGCCCCTGCCCAGCTCCGCCTTCTCCTCGCGGGAGAGGGAAGGGTCGGCCAGGGCGGCGAAGCGTGCGGTTAAGGAACCGTTGCGCCCAAGGAACCGGACCCGGACCGCCTCCACCCCTGCCGGGTCCTGCGCCTCGGACAGGGCCAGAAGCGCCTCGTTGAGGAGGGTCTCAAGCTCCTTCACCTGGGGCGGCGACGGGCTTGGAACTCATCCATGCTTGGCCAGCTCGACGAGCTGGCGGAACGCCTCCCCGTCGGAGAGCGCCAGGTCCGCCAGCACCTTCCGGTCCAGCGCCACATGGGCCGATTTAAGCCCCGCCATGAACTGGCTGTAGCCGATCCCCTCCGCCTGGCAGGCGGCGTGGATCCGCGTGATCCAGAGCCGCCGGAAATCGCCCTTGCGCATCTTCCGATGCCGCGTGGCGAAGGCCATCCCCCGCATGACGGTTTCCTTGGCCCGGCGGAACAGCTTGGACCGCTTGCCCCAGGCCCCCTTGGCCCGGCGGATCATCCGCCGATGCCGGCGCCGGCTGGAAACGGAATGTTTGACGCGTGCCATGAGTCCCTCCCTTTAATCAGCCGGCGTAGGGGAGGAGCGCCTTCACCCGCTCCTCGTCCACCCGGTGGACCAGACCCTTGCGCCGCAGATGCCTCTTCCGCTTGCGGCTGCGCCCGCTCAACAGGTGGCTCCGAAAGGCCCGCCCCCGCCGGAATTTCCCACTGGCGGTCAGCCGGAATCGCTTGGCCACCGATCGTCTCGTCTTGAGCTTCGGCATCTTCCCTCCCTCTTTTGCTCCTACTTCGGGGCCAGCGTGACGAAGAGGAATCGGCCCTCCTGCGCGGGGGCCCTCTCCACCTGCGCAAACCCGGCCACCTCCGTCTGCAGCCGTTCCATCAGGCGGTGGCCGAACTCCTGGTGGGCCATCTCCCGCCCCCGAAAGACCACCGTCACCTTCACCTTGTTTCCCTTCTTCAAGAACTTCTCCAGGAACCGGAACTTGGTCTGATAGTCGTGCTCATCGATCTGCGGGCGGAACCGCAGCTCCTTGAGCTGCGCGTGCCGCTGATGGTGGCGGTTCTCCCGCTCCTCCTTCGCCTTGGCGTACAGGAACTTCGCGTAATCCATGACCCGGCACACCGGCGGCTGGCCCTGCGGGGCCACCTCCACCAGATCCAGCCCCGCCTCGGTGGCCGCCTTGAGGGCCTCGCCCAGCGGGACAATCCCCCGCTGTGCTCCGTCTGCCCCGATCAGGCGAACCTCCTGCGCCCGGATCCGGTCGTTCACCTTCCAATCCTCCGTCTTGTGGAATGCTACCGCTGGTTTCTTCAGTGAGCTTTCTCCTCCTTGTGGTTGGTCAGCGTTTCTCCTGAACCTCCTGCAGGACCCGATCCCGGAACGACTCCAGGGGGCAGGCCCCCAGATCCCCTTCCTTCCGTGCCCTCACCGCCACTTGGTTGCCTTGTACCTCCCGCCGGCCCACGATCGCCATGTACGGAACCTTGGCCAGCTGGGCGTCCCGGATCCGGGCCTGGAGCGTCTCCCGGCGATCGTCCAGCTCCGCGCGGATGCCGGCCTTCGCCAGCGCGTCCCGAACCTGCCGGCCGTATCCGGCTTCCGCGTCCGAGATCGGGATCACCGTCACCTGCACCGGGGCGAGCCAGACCGGGAAGGCACCCCCATGGTGCTCGATCAGGGTCCCGATGAACCGCTCCAGCGACCCGAAGATCGCCCGGTGGATCATGACCGGCGTGGCCTCCCGCCCGTCCGCCTCCACGTACCGCAGGGCGAAGCGCTTGGGCAGGACGAAGTCCAGCTGAACCGTGGCGCACTGCCAGTACCGTCCCAGCGTGTCCTTCACATGCACGTCGATCTTCGGCCCGTAGAAGGCGCCTGCCCCGGGGCTCAAGGTGTGGGTGATCCCTTTCGATCGCAGGACCCGGCCGAGGATCTCCTCGGCCCGATCCCAGTCTTCCTTCTCGCCCATGAACTCCGGCGGCCGGGTGCTCATCTCCACCCGGTACTCGGAGAACCCGAAATCCCGGAAGGCCTGCTGGATGAAGTCCAGGATCGCGGAGAGCTCCCCCTCCAGCTGGTTCACGCGGCAGAAGAGGTGCGCGTCGTCCTGGGTGAAGCCCCGCACCCGCAGCAGCCCGTGCAGGACCCCCGACTTCTCGTTCCGGTAGACCGTCCCCAGCTCGAAGAAGCGCAGGGGCAGCTCCCGGTAGCTGCGCAGCGTCGACTGATAGATCAGGATGTGGCCCGGGCAGTTCATGGGCTTGACCCCCCACTCCTGCTCTCCCTCTGTCTTGAAGATGTACATATTCGGCTTGTAATGCTCGTAGTGGCCGGACCGGACCCAGATGTTGCTGCGCAGGATGTGCGGGGTGATGACCGGCTGGTACCCGCGGGCGGCATGCTCCCGCCGCGAGTACTCCTCGATGAGCTGCCTCAACAGCGCTCCCTTCGGGTGGTAGAAGACCAGCCCCGCACCCGCCTCCTCCAGGATCGAGAAGAGCTGAAGAGAGACCCCCAGCTTCCGGTGGTCCCGGAGCTTCGCCTCCTCCCGGAGCTTCAGGAAACGCTCCAGCTCCTCGCGGCTGAAGAATGCGGTCCCGTAGATCCGCGTGAGCTGCGGATTGCCCTCCTTGCCGCGCCAGTACGCCCCGGCCAGCGACAGGAGCTTCACCGCCTTGAGCTCCCCCGTCTTGCCCACGTGGGGTCCCTCGCACAGATCCGCGAAGTCCCCGTCGGTGAAGATCGAAACCTTCGAATCCGGGATTTCCCGGATGAGCTCCAGCTTAAACCGCTCGCCCCGCTCGCCGAAGAGCTTCTCGGCCTCCGGTTTCGTCATCCAGGACTGCTGGAAGGGGTGGTTGGCCCGGATGATCTCCTGGATCTCGGCCTCAATCTTCGGCAGGTCCTCGTCGGTGAGCGGCCGCTCCGGCTCTACGTCGTAGTAGAACCCCTCCTCGATCGGCGGGCCGATCGCCAGCTTCGTTCGCGGCCACAGGCGTTTCACCGCCTGCGCCGTCACATGCGCCGCGCTGTGCCTCAGCCGCTGCAGGTCTTCCTCCACCTGAGCTTAGGTCCCTCCTCCTTCCTTCAGTCTGGTTCCATCCCACGGGCAGAACTGATACGCTCCGCTTAAGACCTCGCCGCACTGAGGGCAGGCCTTCGGCGGCAACAGGGCCCCCAGGGGGAGCCTCCATCGGAATTCCTCCTGCCCCACCATCACCACGAACACCCCCTCCTTCTTGGCATCCACGATCGGCTGTCCCTTCTCATCCTGCACAGGGAAGAAGAAGAAATGCATGTTCTTCCCCATCTCTCCGATGGTGTTCTCCAGGATCGGCTTCATGATGGCCAACAGCGACTTGGCATCCGCGTTCACCTGGTCCTCCGGGTAGGGCCGGACCAATTTCGCTTGCGCATCCTTCACCGAAACATCCCTCTCAATCTCCGCCTTGCTCCGGTAGCTGATACCCCCATACGCCCCAATCGCCCCATCCGCTACGCCAAGAATGATGTAGGGCCGAATCGGCTGAAGCGATGCTGCCTTCTCCGAAGCCGGCGTGCTCTCCTCCGATAGAACTGCTTCCCAGTACTCCTGAGGCATCCACCAGACCAATCGGTTTCGGTTCGGATCCGGGGTGGAAAGCATGGTCTCCTCGGAGAGGGCACCGATCCTGCTGCTCCTTTCCACCCCCTGCGCCGTACCGGTCAAAAGCCACAGTGCGATTATGGCTCCCATCCAAACGCATCGAGCAAACGTCATGGGCCGCTCCTTCTGTTGAGTTGAAAACCGCGTATTCCAAAAAGTCGTGGGCGGTACTGGATTTGAACCAGTGGCCTCTTCCATGTCAAGGAAGCGCGCTAACCGCTGCGCCAACCGCCCAACGGATTCATGGATCATGCCCTGCCGGGGGTGGGAGTCGAACCCACACGTCCCTTTCGGGACAACGAGTTTTAAGCCCGTCGCGAATTCCAGTTCCGCCACCCCGGCCGCCAAGCACCGCAAGAAGTATGCCGAAAAGGCGCGGATCGGAATCGAACCGATGAATAACGGTTTTGCAGACCGCTGCCTTACCACTTGGCTACCGCGCCGTCACAGAGGGAAACGTGCTGACCAGTAAAGCGGGTCACGAACGAGAGGTGGGCTGCCGGTGGGTGAGGATCTGTTCCACGGTGTCGAGGATGCGGCCGGCGAGGAGATCCTTTTTCATCGAGCGAAAGGCCTTCGCCCTTCCTTGGCGGTCGAGGATCGCCCCGTCTACCGGGGCTGTGCCGAAGGGGCTGCTTCCCCCTCGGGTCGGAGAGAGCCGGGTGGCCACGATGGCATCCAGGCCCTTGCCCTTCAGCTTGGCCCTGGCGTTGGAGAGCATGTTCTCCGTCTCCAGGGCAAAGCCCATGATCGCCTGGCCGGCTTTGCGCTGACGGGCCGCCTCCGCGACGATGTCGGGGTTTTCAATGAGCTCGAGCTGCCAGAGCCGCATGGAGCCCACCGCGCCCGAACGCTTGATCTTTTTGCTGGCGGTCCGGATCGGCCGGAAATCGGCCACCGCCGCCCCCATGATCAGCGCGTCCATCTTCGGGAACAGGCGAGCCACCGCCTGCCGCAGCTCCCCGGCGGTAACCACATCCACCTGCCGGACTCCCTTGGGAGGGGTGAGCTCCGTCGGGCCGCTCACCAGCGTGACCCGATGGCCCCGCGCCTTTGCCAGGCGGGCCAGGGCGTAGCCCAGCGTTCCGGTGGAGTAGTTGGAGATGAATCGGACCGGATCGATCGGTTCCCGGGTTGGACCCGCGGTGATCAGGAGGTGGAATGCGCGCCGGCGTCGGTGGTGTGCCATGCGATCCGATCCATACCCTCAAGGTACCTCATCCGCCCTTTTTCCTCAAGGCCCCAAGCCGCCTGCGGACGGCTGCCACGATGTCGGCGTTGTCCGCGATGTGCCCCATCCCGACCTCCCGGCAGGCCATCTCCCCCTCGATGGGTCCGATGAACTCGTAGCCGAGCTTCTTGAGCTGTGCCAGGTTCCGCTGCGTCACCGGGTGTGTGTACATCCGGGCGTTCATCGCCGGCACCAAGAGCACCGGCGCCTTCGTCGCAAAGAGCAGGCACATGAGGAGATCGTCGCAGATCCCGCCAGCCAGCTTCCCCAGGACATTCAGGGTGGCGGGGCAGACCATCACCAGATCCGCCTGCGCGGAGAGGCCCGTGTGCACCAGATCCCACTCCTCCGGAAGCTCGAAGACGTCGGAGTAGACCCGGTTGCCCGACAGCGTCTGGAAGGTGAGGGGCGTCACGAACCGCGTCGCCTCCGGCGTCATCACCACGTGCACCTGCAGGCCCGGATCCTTCCGCAGGGTGCTCACCAGATCGCAGGTCCGGTAGCAGGCGATGGAGCCGGTGACGCCGATCACCAGCTGCCTCGCCGCCGCGTGCCTCATCCCTTCGAGGGCTTCTTCAGCTTCAAGGTGATCTTCCCCTCGATCGCCTCCCGCAGGGCGATGAGGGCCGGCTTCTCCTTCGGGCCGGCCTCCACCAGCTTCGGCGAGCCCTCGCTCAGCTCCAGCGCCCGACGGGCAGCCAGGTTCACCAGCTTGTACATCGATCCCACCCGCTCCAGCAGCTTTTCCAAGGAAACCTCCTTCCAACGCTCAGCGCTCATCCTGTCTCATCGCTCCGGCTAACGCCTCCGTTCTCCAGAGAGAACCGAGGGGT
>CAYFHV010000040.1:0-11211 GCA_964343105.1 uncultured Planctomycetia bacterium
CAGCAGCACAACCCCCACCAGCGCCAGGGCCCACAGCGCCTGGTCCCTCCACCAGGGCCGCGGCTTGCCCGGCTCGCAGGCGACGCAGTGCTCCGCGGTGTGCGGCGTCCCCACGTCGTTACTCCTTGACCGTCACCTTCTTGATAGCGATCAGGTGCACGCCGTTCCGCTCCGTCACGTTCCCCTCGACCGTCACCTGCTTGGCGGCGAGAGGAGCCAGCGTGGCGTTGGCCGGCCCGTGCTCGCTTCCCATCGCCAGGTAAACCTGATCCCCGGATAAGATCCCGACCGGAAGCCCTGATTTGATGCACTTCTCGGCGCAGTCGCGGTGGCCGGGCCCCTTGAGGCCTTCGGCCAGATAGCAGGCCAGATCCACCACTTCTCCCGTCACGACCTGGGTTGCCCCGCCGTGTTCCTGGCCGCCGCCATGGCTCTCTCCCTCATGGGCGGCCACGAATCCCGGAACCGCCGCAATACCAACGACCATCATGGTCAGCATCCACTTTCTCATCGTTTTCATTCTCCCTTGTTGATTTTAATGGACATGCGGATGTTCCTCTACAACAATCCCGCCGGACCGGCCGTAGCTGCCGCCCACGCCGAACTCGTACACCATGCGGCCTCCCAGATGGGCGCTGAAGGCCAGGATCCCGCAGGCCAAACCCAGCAACCCCCACGTCACCCACCGGCCGCGGCGGCTCAAGGCGTCCCTCTTCAGAAGCCGCCATCCGACGGTCACCACCGCCAGGGCCAACACGGCGTATCCCAGCCGTTCGTGCAGGATCATGATCTGATGGATCTCGAAGGAGTGCTTGGCGGTGGCGGCCGCCTGCCGGCCGGTCAGGACGGCCACGGCCGCCCCTAGCGTCCCCAAGGCGAGATTCCAGAGGGCGATCCTGTGCCACGTGGACTTCTTGAATGCGAGCGCCAGCGTCTCGATCAGCAGCGCCGCCATCAACAGCGCAATGGGAAAGTGCACCGTCAGCGGATGAAAATTCTCCATGATTCTCCTCTCATCTGTCTCGTCGAATCAGTGACGATGCCCTGCGCCCTTGGGAGTTTCCGCCTCGGGCTGCAACGCCATCCCGCATTTCGGGCACGAGCCAGGTTGATTCTGACGGACTTCCGGATGCATGGAGCAGGTGTAGGTTGCGGCATCCGTGGACGCCGCCTTCTTGTTGATGGACTCAGCGACCGTGCCCGGAGGATTGTCGTACCAGCCCAGGTCGCCCGGAAGCCTGACCTGCTGGGCGTACTCCTCAGCGGTTCCGAAGAGCGGGATGTCCTCACGCACCTTGACCAACGTGAACATGCCGCCCATCCCGATCGCGCCGAAGGGGCCTTCTCCTCCCATCATCGGCAGGGCGTTGGCCGGCCCTTCCATGTGCTTGGCATGCTCGGTGTGCTCGTGCATCCCCTTCTCCCCCATCGCCATGTAGCCGGGCAGAAGCGCCTGCACCTTTTCTTCTACGCCTTTCTGGCTGACACCGATTACGTTAGGAACCTGGTGGCCCATGGCATTCATCGGGTGATGGCGGCGATGGCAGTGAATAGCCCAATCGCCTGGATTGGCGATGAACTCGATGTCGCGCGTCTGGCCGGGGGCCACCAGCACGGTAGTCTCGGGCCCTTGCGCGGACTCCGGGATGTCGCCGCCATCGGTAGCCACCACTTTGAAGGAGTGGCCATGGAGGTGAATCGGATGGGATTCCTGGGCCACGTTTCCCATACGAATCCGGACGCGCTCCCCGGGCCTGGCCACCAGCGGAGCCGTCCCCGGGAAAGCCCGGCTGTTGAAGGTGAAGATGTTGAAGTCGGTCATAACGCTGGGGTTGGGCCGGGCGGATCCGGGCTCGACGAACCACTCGTTCAAAAAGATCGCGTAGTCCCGGTCGATCCTCGGTTCCCGTTTCTTGGGGTGAATGACGAAGAAGCCCATCGTACCCAGCCCGATCTGGGTCATCTCATCGCCGTGGGAGTGGTACATCTGAGTGCCGTGCTGCTTCAAGGTGAACTCGTAGGCGAAGGTGTCGCCTGGCGGAATGCCCTTCTGACTCAAGCCCTGGACGCCGTCCATTCCGCTGGGGAGGAGGACGCCGTGCCAGTGGACGGCCGTGGGCTCCGGCAGCTTGTTGGTGACGAGAATCCGGACCCGATCACCCTCCACCGCCTCGATGGTGGGGCCCGGCGTCCGGCCGTTGTAGCCCCAGGCCTTGATCGTCATCCCGGGGGCGATTTCCCAATCGATTTCCTCGACGGTCAGATGAAACTCCTTCACTCCGTCCACCATCTTCCAGGGGAGGGTGCTGCCGTTGGGGGTGACGACAGGCGTGTAGGACGGCTCGCCTTCCCCCATCACCGCCATCGCTCCAAGAAGTAGAACGACAAAACCCAAAGACAGAATCCGCCAGTTCAATCTCATCATGATTCCCCTCCGTGATGATGCAATATGCCTTCCCGCCGCTTCGCTGATTCTGCGGGAGACCGCGGACCCATTTCACCGGCCATCAGCCCGCCGTTTACCGCCCGTTCCAAATCGGTGCGGGCGTTCCAGTAATCCCGAAAGACCTCAATGTACCCGCGATAGGCATCGACCTCATCCCGCTTGGCCTGCAGCAGTTGGAAGGTCCCGATCAGCATGAAGTTGTAATGTTTCTGCGACTCGGCGACGATCTTTTCACGCAACGGAATGAGGGTGCTCCGATAACGCCCGACCGCCTCACGGGAAATCCGCACGCGATCCAGCGCGGTCCGAACCTCCGAGCGAATCCGGGTTTCCAGGGCGGAGAGCCGTTGCCGGCTCTGCCGGAGCTGAGCTTCCGCGCGGGCAAGAGCCGCCTGACGCCTATCAAAGATGGGAAGCTCCATTTCGAAATTCGGCCCTGTCACCCGGGCGCCATCGGGATCCCGCTCGGTATCAGCCCCCACATTCACTGAAGGAACCACCCCGCGGCGGATGAGCGCCAGGGTTTCCTCAAGAACCAGGACCTCTTGCCTGGCAGCCGCCAGATCCAAACTCTCCAAAAGGGCTTTGGCCTCCAGGTCTTGCGCCGAGAACTCCTCAGCAGGAAGGTCCGGCAAGCGGTCGGAAATTTTCCAGGTCCCTCTCGTCTCCAGACCCAGGAGCCGATTCAATCGCTCCCGTTCGGCCGACACCTCCGCCTCGCTGCGGGTCAGATCCAGCTTCGCCTGCTGGAAAGCCGCCTGCTCGTTGGCCAGCGCCAGATCGTTGATGTTGCCTGCGGCGTGTTGGCGCTCCGCTAACTCCACAGCGGCCTGCGCGGCCTGAACAATCGTCGCCAACATCCTGTGGGTCTGTTCAGCCCCTTGCAGGGTGTAATAAGCCGAGCGGACCTCGGCCGCCAGGCCCAACACGGCAGCGCTCACCTGCAGCTTCGCCTCTTCCAACTGGGCCGCGGCGAGTTTCCTACGCGCCGGGCGAAGGAAGAGATCCAGGAAATCCTGCGAAACGGAGAACTCCGTGTTGGTCCCTTCATCGGACTTGTCCGGAAATCTGACGTGGCCGGAAAAGACGGGGTTCTTCAGCAGCCCCGCCTGCACCAGATCGGCCTGGGCGATTCCCATCTCCTCGAAGGTCGCCTGGAGGCCGCTGTTGTTCAGCAAGGCGATCTGCACGGCGTCCTCCGCGGTGAGCTCCTTCTCCAGCATCGACCGGACGGCCTGGACCACCTCAATATCCTCAGGCGTTCCCTGGTTCCAATGCACGCGGGAACTCGTGCGCCGTTCGACGGTGTTTTTGACCTCAGCGAAGCCGGCGTTTCGCGGAACCGAGGCGCAGCCGGACAAGACGGCGGCTCCGATCACTGCCAGGGCAAGCCGGATGCTACCCATCCGTCCTGCCCGGTTTACAGAATGAGTCCGGTTTGGAATGCATGGCAATCCCCTTTAAACCAGTCGGTCTGAAAAAATCAGCGTGAAGCAGCTGGAGAACGGTTATAAGCACCGGGATAGCCGATCTTCTATGATAGCTCATCATGGAACCTCACCCCATCCTTCTGTTTTCGGTCACCCGTGACACGTGCACTGCCCCGTGGGGCATCGGCAAGGATCCGGCGCGTTGGCCCCAAGCTCGGCCTGTGCCTGTTCGGCCGTCGCCACCGGTCTTGCGGATCTGATCCAAGAGCGCCACCCGGGCGCAGTCGTCGCAGGAAGGCAACGCCTTCAGAGCCTCCTCGAAACCCCCGATCAACCCCTCCATCCGGGCTCTGGATGTCGGGGTCATGAGACGACGACATTTTTCATCCTCCTGCCTGCTGTACGACCCACCCCGCCTTGCCCTGCTTCATCTCGAAGTTCCACTTCCAGATGAAGTAGATCGCCGGGTAAACGAGAAGCTCCAGGATGAACGACGTAAACAATCCCCCCACCATGGGGGCTGCGATCCGCTTCATCATGTCGGCCCCGGCGCCCGTGGCCCACATGATGGGCAAGAGGCCCATGAAGGCCGCCATGACCGTCATCATCTTCGGCCGCACCCGCTTGACGGCGCCATGGACGATCGCCTCCCGGAGGTCCTCTTCCGTCCGCATCCTTCCTCTCTTGATCGCTTCATGGTAGGCCAGGTCCAAGAAGAGCAGCATGAAAACGCCCGTCTCCGCGTCCAGGCCCATGAGCGCAATCATGCCGACCCAGACCGCGATCGAGACGTTGTAACCCAGCCACCACAAGAGCCACACCGCCCCGATCAGGGAAAACGGAACGGCCAGCAGGACGATCCCTGTCTTGACGACCGATTTCGTGTTCATATAGAGCAACAGACAGATGAGGAACAGGGTCAGGGGAAGGACCACCTTCAGCCGCTCCCTGACCCGAAGCATATTCTCGTATTGGCCGCTCCAGAGGAGCCCATACCCGGTGGGGAGCGCCACCTTCTCGGCGACGATCCGTTTGGCCTCCGTCACGTAGCCTCCGATGTCGCGTCCGGCCATATCGACAAAGACGTAGCCGGCCAGGAGGCCGTTCTCGTTGCGCACCATGGCCGGGCCGGATCGCAACGTGATGTCGGCCATCTGCGTCAGGGGGATCTGCTGGCCTGAAGGAGTCGGCACCAGGACGCGCCGGAGCTCCTCAACGTCGTCCCGCAATTCCCGCGCGTAGCGGACGTTGACGGGGTAGCGCTCCCGTCCCTCAATCGTGGTAGTGATGTTCTCCCCGCCGATGGCCGACAGGACGATCCTCTGGGCATCCTCAACCGACAGCCCGTAGCGGGCCAGCTCATTCCTTTTCAAGTCGAAGTCCAGGAAATAACCTCCGGCAACCCGCTCCGCGTAAACAGACCGGGTGCCGGCAATCTCTTTCAAGACCCCCTCAAGCTGTACGCCGATCGACTCGATGGTCTTCAGGTCGGAGCCAAGGATCTTGATCCCGACCGGGGTGCGCACCCCGGGGGACAGCATGTCAATCCGGTTTTTGATCGGCATCGTCCAGGCGTTGGTGGTCCCGGGGATCTTCAGCGCCTGGTCCATCTGGTCGATCAGCTTCTCGTGCGTCATCCCCTTGCGCCATTCCCGATCCGGCTTGAGGAGCACCACCGTCTCCATCATCGAGAAGGGGGCCGGGTCGGTGGAGCTTTCAATCCGTCCCGCCTTGCCGAAGACGAGCTCCACCTCAGGGAAGGTTTTCAAGACCTGGTCCTGCGTTTGGAGCAACCTCTGGGCTTCCGTGACGGAGATGCCGGGCAGGGTCATCGGCATGTAGAGGATCGACCCCTCCCACAAGGGGGGCATGAACTCCGAGCCCAAACGGAGATAGATCGGAACGGTGGTCAGCACGAGCCCGATCGCCGCAGCGATGGTGGCCTTCCGATGCTTCAGGACAAACCGGCAGGCCGGCTCATAGAGACGGAACAGGACCTTGCTGATCGGGTGCCTCTCTTCCGGGTAGTAGGTGCCGACCGCCAGCGCGGTGGCGATCCGTTCCAACACCGGTACGACGTACCTAAAGGGCTTCAGGTACGTCGTACCGAATCGGAACTTGATGGGTGTCATCCGGGTGAAGAGCATCCGCATCGCCGGGTCCAGCGTCACCGCGAGGATCGCCGCGATCGCTATCGCCAGGTTCTTCGCCCAGGCCAGCGGCTTGAACAGACGGCCCTCCTGCTCCACCAGGGTGAAGATCGGCATGAAAGAAACCGCGATGACCAGCAGGGAGAAGAAGACGGACGGCCCCACCTCCTTCAAGGCCTTCAGGCGGATGGCATGGTAATCCCCTTTGCGCCCTCCCTCGATCCATTGCTCCAATCGCTTGTAGGCGTTCTCCACCTCGACGATGGCCCCATCCACCAGGACACCGATCGAGATGGCAATCCCGGAGAGGGACATGATGTTGGAGGTCAATCCCAGGCCGTAGAGTGGAATGAACGAGAGCAGCACCGAGATCGGGATGGTCACGATGGGGATCACCGCGGAAGGAAAATGCCAGAGAAACAGCAGGATCACCGCGCTCACAATCACCATCTCCTCGATGAGCTGATGCTTCAGGGTGTCGATGGCCCTGAGGATGAGCTCCGAGCGGTCGTAGGTCGCCACCACCCTGACGCCGGACGGCAGGGAGGGTTCGATCTCCCTGAGCTTCGCCTTGACCCGCTGAATGACGTTGAGGGCGTTCTCCCCGAAACGCATGACGACCGTTCCAGTCACCGCGTCCCCCTGCCCATCCAGGTCAACGAGGCCCCGGCGAATCTCAGGCCCCAGCTGGACCGTGCCGATCTGCCTGACCAGGATGGGGGTCCCCTTCCTATCCACCCCCACCACGATCTCCTCCAGGTCCTCCACCGATTTGGCGTAACCCCGCCCGCGGACCATGTACTCCGCCCCGGAAAACTCCAGCAGCCGTCCCCCGACTTCCTGGTTCCCTTTGCGGACGCCATCGATCACGGTGGTCAGCGGAATGTTGTAGGCCAACAGCCGGTTGGGATCGATCGTGATCTGGTACTGCTTCACGAAGCCGCCCAGGCTGGCCACCTCGGCGACCCCGGGAACGCTCTGGAGGTGATAACGCAGATACCAGTCCTGGAAGGTGCGCAGCTCCTGCAGGTCGTGCTGGCCGGTGGTGTCCACCAGGGCATACTGGAAGACCCAGCCGACGCCGGTGGCGTCCGGGCCCAGCTCGGTCCGGACCTCTTCCGGCAGGCGGGGGATGATCTTGCTCAGGTACTCCAGCGTGCGGGAACGGGCCCAGTAGATGTCGGTGCCGTCCTTGAAGATCACATAAACGTATGAGAAGCCGAAGTCGGAGAAGCCCCGGATCGCTTTGACCCTGGGAGCCCCCAGCATCGCGGTGACGATGGGATAGGTCACCTGATCCTCGATGATGTCGGGGGATCGGTCCCACCGGGAGAAGATGATGACCTGGGTGTCGGAGAGATCCGGGATGGCATCCAGCGGGATGTTCTTTAAAGACCAGACCGCCGCCAACATCGCCACAGCGGTAAAGGTCAGGATCAGGAACTTGTTATGGGCGGAGAACTCGATGACCTTCTCAATGAAGCCGCCCTCCCGCAGGACCGGCTGCTGCCCCTGTTCCGGGGGCTGATCCCGGACAGGCGGAGGGTCAGGAGGATCAGTGGGCATGCGGAGGGTTTCCCTCTTCCTGCAGGGCGCCCCGGAGGCGGCTCTCTGAGTCGATCAGGAAGTTGCCGCTGACCACGACCCGCTCCCCCTCGGACACGCCCTGTATGACCTGCGCAAATCCATCGGCCTTCACGCCGACCACAACCTCCCGGGGTTCAAAAATCCCCTCCTCCTTGGAGACGAAGAGGATCCGCCGGGTCCCGGTGTCAAAAATGGCCTCCTGGGGCACGGCGATCACCTCCCCGAGGTCCACCTCGATGGAGGCGTTGACAAACATCTGTGGCCGAAGGATCTTCTCGGGGTCGGTCAAGAGCGCCCGGACGCGCGCCGTGCGGGTCATCGGATCCAGCAGGGGATCGATCGACCGGATCGGCCCCTCCAGGGTTTTTCCGGGCAGGACCGGAGCCTCCATCCGGATCGTTTGGCCGATCTTGACGAGGGGCAGCTCGAATTCATAGATCGGGGCATAGAGCCACACGCGCCCCTTCTCATCGGCCAGAAGGAGGCTCTTGTCCGGTCCATCCCAGGCGGCGATTTCCTCGATGAACGGCTCGCTTAAGCCCAGAAGCCGCAGGCGGACGCGAGCGGCCTCCACAAGCTCCCTGGATTGCTCCGAGAGACCCGGCGTTCCCGTCCCTCTCGCGTTCTCGAAAGCGCGAAGCGCCTTGAGGTACTCCTGCTGGGCCTGGTACAGCTCAGGATCGTAGGCAATCTGGCCCACCGTCCGGATCGTCTTGTGGATCCTGCGCTTTACAGCGGGAGCGCTCTTGACCCCGATGAGCTGCTGTTTCTGGGGAGTGATCTCGACAGGCGCATACCCTTCCGGCGTCGCCGATTCCGCACCCGCCATCGGTCCGGCCGGCTTGTGCGACGGCGGCCCGGCGGCGCGCATCTCCCGCTTGACCATCCTCATGCTGCAGATCGGGCAGTCCGCCGGATGGTCTGAGGTCATGGTCGGATGCATGGGACAGTAGTAGACCGCCTTCTCCTTCCCCTGCTGGGCCATCTGAATGCGGGGAGAGCTGAGGCGCACCCCAAGAAAACCGACGAAGAGCAGCGCCAGCCCCATGGCCACCATCCCCATCGGGCGACGGAATCTCATGAAGCCCCTCCTTCCTTGCCTGACTCTGCGTGGGCCGCCCTCAGCGGAACGCCCACGGATTGCTCGAGCATCACGACATGCTGTTCCAGTTGAACGAGATGCTGGTAATATCTCCTCTGCCTCTCCTGGAGCGCCACCAACGCATCCAGGAGTTCCATGAAAGAGCCGCGCCCGCTGGCGTACGCGGCTGTTGCCGAAGCCACCGCCTGCCTTGCCAGAGGGATCAGACCTTCCTGACAAACCAAAGCGGTTGCGTGAGCTGCCTTCGCCTCGTGCCAGTGCTCATGAATCCGCCTCTGGATTTCATTCTGCATTCCCTGGTACGCGGCCGAGGCGGAATCCTTATCGTAGAGGGCGGCCTTCACCCCGTACTTCTGCTTCGTCCAGAACCAGAAGGGCAGCACCAGGGCAAGGGTTAAATCCCACGGCCCAAAGGGACCCATCGCCGGATCCCGAAGCTCCACCATGGTCTCCAAATCCGGCAGGAGCTCCCTCTTGGAAAGCTTCCAGGCGGCCTCCGCCCGCTCGGCCGAGAACTTGAAAGCCAGAAGCTCCGGCTGCTCCTCCATCGCTTGCGCGAACAGCGCTTCCGGAGAAGAGGGCACCTCCAGCAGCGAAAGCGGCCCGGGATGCCCCACTTGGCTGTGGCCAGGAAGATTCAAGAGATGATTCAGGTGAGCCGCCAGGGCCTGGCGACGGTGGCCCAACACCGCGACCCTGTTCGAGGCATCCAGAGCCTCCGCCTGGGCGCGGAGAAGCTCCGCTTGAGGCGCGGCGCCGGTGGCATATCGGGCGGAAGCGGCAGCCGCCGCCTGATCGAGCCACCCCACCGCCCCCTGCTGAATCTCCATCTCCCGGTCCACGAGGAACAGGTCGTAGTAGACCTCCTTCAGCATGGCCGTCATCTCCCACTCCGCCTGCTTGAAGACCGTGGCGGCGAGCTGCGCCTCCTTCAGCGCCACCTGATGGCGCAGCGACCGCTTCCCTGGAAACGGCAACGACTGGATCAGCTGATACATCAAGGTGGCCTGGTTGACCTTGACGGTCCCTCGTGGGATCTCCTCGAATTCGATCCCGATCCGAGGAGCTGGCAGGCCCTTCGCCATGGGAACCTTCGCCTGAGCGGCCTCCCAGCGTTTCTTTGCCGACAGAAGATCCGGATTGACCCGCCGCAGCTCGGCCAGGAGATCCGGCAGCGAGAGGATCCCCTGCCCGTCCGACAGGGAGGGCACGGCCTGTCCATCCGCCGCCAGAGAGATGGGAGCGGGCAGCGAGACAACCGCGACCGGGACCGCGAGGAGCAGGGAAAGCAGGCGCCTCATCGACCCTTGCTTTCTTTAAGGAAGCAGCCCGGGGAGGCCCCGCAGGCCGTGGCCTGGCAGGCCGCCCGTAGCTCATCTCCCACCATGGCCACCAGTCTTTCCCGCTGGTCTGGCCGGAGCTGTCCCTTCAAATTCACCATGTAATCGAGCGTGGCCCTCTCCAGCGCCGCCTGCTCCTGCGCGATCTCGTTCACCACCTGAGTCAGGGCCTGCCGATCGGGAGCGGGCTGTCTGAGCAGCTCGATGAGCTGCGCCCGTTTCGCGCAGAGCGTCTGGCAACTCGACGTCCTCTGGCGCAGGAACCCCTTCTCCAGGGCGCTGACCTCCGTTCTCTGGCCTGGGGTCAGCTCCAGCCGGTCTGCCCACGAAATCGGCCGCGCCCCTTTTGCCAGAAGCGTGCAGCAGCCCACCGTGGCTAGGTAGGCAACACCGCCCAGCCCCAACAGAACGACCGCGCCCACCACGATCCGTTTCATCAGACGCCCTCCTGGGTCACCGTCAACACCGATCCCGCCACGCTGTCGTATGGCGCATTTCCAAAGAGATCCATCCGCTCCAGGGAGGCCACAGTCCACGGGGCCCGCGCTTGCGCCTGCCATCCGCCCCAGCCCCAGACCGCTGCCGCAATCCCGGCCGCCATCGCCACCGCCGCTGCCGGGACCGGCACCCTCCAGATCGGAAAGAGCGGCTGCTGCATGAGCCGGCGCCACAGGCGAAGGGTGAAATCCGGGGAGACCTCCACCGTGGGATAGGCCTGCTGAAGCAGCCGATCCAGCTTCTCGTCCGGCAATCGCTCCTCCATGTGCAGATCCTCCTTTCTAAGCCATGAAACGAAGCCGGCAGGCCCATCCCCCAAGAAAATTTGCGTTTAGAGGTAGGACTGGAGGCGGGTGCTGAGGAGCTGGCGGGCGCGGTGGATCCTGCGCTCCACCGCCTTGGGGCTCAGTCCCAGGATCTGGCCGATCTCATCCTGGGAGAGCTCCTCGCTGGCGGCCAGGAGGATCGGCGCCTTGAGCTGCGCCGGCAAGGAGGCGACGGCCCTGCGAAGGGCAGCCAGGAGCTCGGTCTGAGCCGCCTGCTCGCTGGGCAGCCGCGCCGAGGGGTGGGGAATCCGTTGACCGAGGGGTTCCCCTTCCTCAGCGGAAGGTTCGCTCTGATCCAGGGATAACGTCGGAGGGGTGCGCCTTCTCTTGCG
>CAYFHV010000041.1:0-11208 GCA_964343105.1 uncultured Planctomycetia bacterium
GCCCCATGCCCGGCCAGGGCCTTGAAAGGGGCGTGACCCTGATCGTGGTACATGGCGATCAAAAAGTCATGCTGATCCCGAATCCCGGGGACAAAGGCGGCATCCGCTGGGATCGGCCCCTCGACGCGCAGGCCCCTTCGTTTGGCCTCTTCAATGGCCGGGAGGATCCGTTCCCTGTCCTCGGTGCCGATGAGGCCGCCTTCCCCTGCATGCGGGTTGAGGCCCAGAACGCCGATCCGCGGTTGGGAAAGCCCATAGAACTGTCTGCCGATCTGGTCGGCGATCTCGATCAGCTCAAGGATCCTCTGGGTGATCGCTGGATCCGAAAATCGCCGGGGCACCTCCTCGAGGGGAATGTGCATCGTGGCGTGGAGGACCCGCAGGTTTCCATGGGCCAGGACGATCGACACCTGGCCAGAGCCGGTGAGGGTTCCTAGGCGCTGGCCCAGGTATTCGGTGTGTCCTCGGAAACCCGATTCCACCAGGGCAATGTCCTCCTTGGTTACCGGCAAGGTGGCCAGGCCATCTACTTGACCGGTGGAGGCCAATTCGATTCCCATGTTGATGAACTCCAGGGCAGCCTGACCCAGATGACGCCGGTCCGCTTCGGATAGGTCCTTTGCATCCAGAGGCCCAAAGCTCCTCCGGAGCACCTCGAGGTCCACGTTGTGGAGGTCCAGGACATTGAGGACCCCTGGCTCAAACCGGGCTTCCTCCACCCGGGCGATGGGACGGATCTGCAGTGCTCCTGGGGCATCCCGCATTCCAAAGAAATCGTTCGCCAGGTTCAGCACCTGGCCATCTCCGATCACCAGAAGCTCTGCTTCTTCGAGGAGCCCAGGCTCTTCTCGAAGCGCCAAGAGGAGCAGTTCCGACGAGCTTCCTGCGGGATCCCCGAGGGTGATCCCGATTCGAGGTTTCCACGGAGGGGAAGGGCGCAACGCCTTCAGGAGATTCACCAGCAGATCCGGTGTTCCAAGTCCCCCTGACTTAGAGACCAGGGGGATGGGGGATGCGTTCCTTACGACCAATTGCCCATAGGAGATCTGCGGGGCGACCTCTCCAGTCACGGTGAGTCCTCCCCGAAAGGCCCTTAAGGTCGCATCCAGGGTGTCCCCGCCAAAGACCACGAGGAGGGGCCGATCCTTTGCACCATCCGTCTCGATCAAGGCCCGATAGAACTCCTGGAGACTCCGCTGTACCGGCTCTCCGGGCGAGCTGACCAGGGGGCGATCCAGTTGAACGATCACGTTTTGACCCTTCCGCCACGCCTCGGAGATCTCTCCCTGGGTTTTTCGAGTGAGCTCTGCTCGGGTACGGCCATACAGGAGCTGGGTGGAGGGGAGGGTTAGCCGAACGACTGTACCGGGAAGTTGGCGAAGGGCCTCTTCGACCTGGGTCCGGGAAACCGGATGGTGAGAGCCCGCCAGGACCAAGACGTTCACCCGCTCCTTTCCGGTGGCGCTGAGCTGATCGGTCCACCGAGCCAACGGCGGAGGACTTTCCTTTGCCACGAGAGCCGAATAGAAGCCTGCGGAGCCGCAGCAGAGAACCGATCGGTCGAGATCCTTCACGGCCTGGGCAAGGATCTCCAGGTGAGCGGCCTCTGTGGCATCCGCCACGACGAGTCCTCCTCGGGGGACACCCAAGAGAAACTTCCGAACCGCTTCCCTCCCCTGTTCAATCCGGCTCACCGTCAGCAGGGGCACGGGTTGAGAGACCTTTTCAGACAGGTAGAGCGGAAGGTCCGAGTCGGCCTTCACCAGCTGGGGATCAACCTGCCTCTGGTAATCGGTCTGATGGAGGGGAACAAATGCCCCCTGGCTGAGGAGTCCGTGCACCCCTTGTTGAGTCAACCTCCCCTGCGAGGGGAGGGCCGGGGCCACCAGCACAAGATCCGGTTGAAGCTGCCGAACGCGCGCAAGCAGAAAGTCCACCCACGGCCCCCGAAGGGTGGAGTCCATCTTCCGATACGACCATTCTCCTGGAGAGAGGGTCTTGGGCCCGATCGGGCGGCGGGATGCACGCCGGCTCGCCTGAAGGACGGTGAGATTCCGCGTCTGGCTGTTGTAGACCAGGGAGGGGTAGCCGGCCCGAAGGGAGGGAAAGGTTTCATCGGTGATCAGCAATCCCTTTCCTCCGGCCTTGGCGATCTCGAGGAGAAGCTCCGCTCCACCCGCGGCATCGTCCGCCTCATCGGTCCGCACCTCCTCCATCCCGGTGTGCGGGATAGAGGAGGCAACCGATGCCGAAGAGGAGACGGATTCGGCGTCTTGAGCGATGAGCGGTTTAATCCACGGCGGCAGTTCATCCCCCCGATACAGCCATCGTTTCGGGAAACGGGGGAAAACCCGCCGTGCTTCTCGCGGGATTTTCGCGGACTGAATCCGGTTTGGCTCAATGGTCGCTAAAATGTCGGCCGGCCCTCCGGAGATCCAAATGATCGGTTCTTGCAAGGTTGCCTTAGGGAGCAACCAAGAAACCCCAAGCACTCGCCGGAAAGGAACCCTGACAACGAGAAGTTGTTTCTGTGCGTACTGGGCCGCTTCCCAAGCGTCCCAGGTCAGGGTGAGGGAATCACCGACCTGCGCGGGACCCGGTGAGAACGTTCTGTGGGAAGAACCGTGCAGGAGAACGAAGCCGTCGCTCCGGGGGAAGCGACGCCCGAGGTCCCATTGGACCAGAGTGTATTGCGTCCGGTCATACGTGACCACTGCATCCCGGAGCTTGGAAAGCCACTTGGCCCAGACAGCGCCTCGCCGATGTTGGGCATTCCGGAAGAGCGCAACGAGGAAAGAAGGATAGGATGCCGAGATGGCCTCCAAGCTGAGGAGCCATCGTTCCTTCTCGTATCGAGTGTTGCGAATCTCCTTGAGCGCCTCCATCACGATCTGATTGCGGAGGAAGAAGCCGCCCGTGGCGTCTCCGATGCGGTGCTTTGCTCGAATCCGCATTAGATCCAGGAGATCGTTTGGCTCGAGGCGGTTGATTGCATAGAAGGGTTTCCGGGCGCCATCCAAGTAGGTGTCCTCGAACTTTCTCGGAAAATAGCCTGTCAGCAGGAAGATCTCTGCAGAAAAGTCCTCGAGGAAATTCCAGGCTTGATGGGGATTGGCTGCCATCTCCTTGACCAGGGGGACGACCATCCCGCGGAACTCCGACATGATTCGAGGAAACTCCAACTCTCGGTCTCTGAGAAGACGGTGGACGTTACCGCTCAAGCGGGACTCCAGTGCGGCTCCCAAACTCCTTGCCCGCTCATCACTCCATGGCCCAAAGTCCTCCATCCCGGCGGCGGGCTTCTGGGCGCGGGGATTGCCTGTGAGCTCCTCCTCGAGGCGCTGCCGGGTGGAGGAATCCTCCATGCCGGCGTTGCTGGGGCGCAGGGCGTAGGCAGGCAGGGCGAGGGCGATGCTTAGAAAAGCACAGACCAAGCGGGCAAAAAAGAAGCCCCGGGAGAAGCGGGTGTTCATCGTTATCCCTAGTTTACTTGAGGGGTTACGGGAATTCAAGGGGAATAACCAACTAGATAATACGACTTACGTCCAGCAATGATGGAATTGGACTACTCTTCTAACAACTTGTACAGCGGCTCCGGATCGAAGGCGTCGGTGAACTCGTAAACGCCCTTGAAGTCGTCCAGGGAATCCTCCTCGGTCTTGCGGAGGAGCTTTGCCTCGACGAGGTTAAAGACGATGCGACCAAAGTCCTCTGTCTTTTCAATGCCCCAATGCTCGAAGACCTGGGTGACCAGAGGGCCGAATTGCTCCAGGCCGTACAGGCGCAGGCCCCCGAGGAGCTCCTTGCCGGTCACGTGCCTTGGGTTCGGAAGCTGGCGCACCGTGAAATGCAGCGCGGCCAGGACGAAGAGGTACGACTCCGGCTTGTACCGCCTCTGCTTGCGCGTGATGCCGTCAATCTTCTTCAGCAGCTCCGCCGTGGGATTGAGCATCGTCAGGCGCTGTCCCCTCTCATGACCAGCGGATCCTCTTCATCGCCCAGAGGAGTCCGATGATCGTCTTGGCGTCCACGATTCGATTGGTGCGGATGAGGTCCAGCGCCCTTGCCTGGGAGCAGACCTCGACGGTGATCTGCTCATCCTTGTCCATGGGGATCGGCTTCTTGAGCGGTTTCAAGCCGCGGGCCGCGTAGGCCACCATCCGCTCGGTGGAGATCCCGGGCGCCGGGTAGAATTGGCAGAGCCGCTGCCAGCGCCGGGCGGAGTAGCCGGTTTCCTCGGCCAGCTCCCGCTTGGCGCAGGAGAGCAGCGGCTCACCCGGCTCGCTGGTTCCCGCCGGGATCTCATAGATCACGCGGCCCACCGCGTGTCGGAACTGGCGAATGAGCAGGATCGATCCGTCATCGAGGAGGGGGGTGATCACCACCGACGCCGGATGATGGATCGTCTCCCGCAAGAACGCCTCCCCTTCCGGAGGGCGATAGGTGTCCAGGGAGAGGTCCAGCACATGCCCGCGATAGAGAACCTTGGACCTTACCCGCTGAATCACAGTCGCCATCAGGGGAATTGCGTTCTCAAGTCGGTCAGGCAGGCCGCGATCCCACGGCTTCCTCCACCGCCTTTCGGAAGGAAGGGGGGTGGATGGCGGGATACCGATAGAGAAGCGGCTCCATCTCATCGAAGAAGCGGCGGATGGTTTTAGGATCCACGAGGCCTCGGTCCATCATGGCGCGGATATCTTCCAGATCCTGGCGATGGCCCCGTTCAATCTTGGCGAGGGCCTGAGCGTAGGGGTCATAGTGAAAAAAGTCCACCTGGCCTTCCCGGCCGATGGAGAGACTGCGCTCTTCCCATCCGGGAAGCTCGGGGATGAAATCGGCGGGGCAGGCCAGCCCGATGTTCATCTGGAGCTGCTCCTTGATCTGCGGGATCATGCGCAGCAGTTTTTCCACCTCCGGGATGATCCGCATGTCCACATCGATCGTGGTCGGGCGCCAGCCGACCAACACCGCCGTCGCCCCTTCGGTAAAATAGACGTGTGCCGGTCGATCCGCTTCAGCCCCCAGCATCTGCATCAGTTGCCGAATCCGGTCCGCATCGGTCAGCCGGCGCATTCCACAGCCCGCTCGAAGCTCACGAGTCTGCGAATCAAGGCGTTGTACCGACTGTGCGCTCCATCGGGGTCCGTCCGGGACAGAGTCGCGTAAAGCCGCAGTTCCGGGGACTCGAAGGGCGCCGGGGGGATTGGAATCCCCATCCTGCTCAAGCGGGGTTTGCCCACAGCCACCATGAGCGCCTGGGGAGACTCGATCCCCGCCCGGATGTCCTCGATCCCCTGGCGGATGAGATCGCCTGCCGGAAACCGTTCGTAATCCATCGGGATTAAGAATACCATGTCCCTGAAACGAACCGAAGGAGTTACGCCGACCGCCAGCGCTGGCCGCTGGCGCACACTTTGGCTTGGCCGAGCCGTCGGCTTCCCTATATAATGGAGGCCTTTCCGATGTCCGACACCGTTGGACCCTTGGAGGCGGCCGCTCAGGCGGCCTTTTATGTCGTCTCCGCCTTCACCCTGGCCGGCGCCTGGTATGCGGTCAGCGCCCGGAACCTGTTCCGGGCGGCGCTGGGGCTGGCGCTGGCCCTGTTCGGGGTGGCGGCCCTCTACCTCTTCCTTCAGGCGGAGTTCCTGGCGGTGGTGCAGCTCTTGATCTACGTCGGGGCGATCCTGACCCTCATCCTCTTCGGCGTCATGCTGACCGCGCGCATCGCCGATCCGCAGGTGCCTCGCTGGAACGACCAGGCGGGGATCGCCCTGGTCCTGGCCGGCGGGCTGGGTCTGGGGCTGGCATGGCTTTTCCTCAGGGCGGCCTGGAAGCTGCCGCAACCGCTGCCGCCGCCGGTTTCCCTGCCGGATCTCGGGCGGATGCTCCTCTCCGAGTACCTGCTGCCGTTTGAGCTTCTCTCGGTGCTGCTGCTGGGCGCCCTGGTGGGGGCGATCGTGATTGCGCGCAGGGAGTAGCCGGCCATGCTGATTCCCCTCTCGCACATCCTGGTCGTCTCCGCGGGGCTCTTCTCCATCGGGATCTTCGGGGCCCTCACCCGGCGAAACGCCATCGGGATCCTCATGGCGATTGAGCTCATCCTCAACAGCGCGAACCTCAACCTCGTCGCCTTCGGGCGGGTCTGGGGGCCGGCGGCGGGGACGCAGGTGGTGGTGCTCATTGTGATCGGCATCGCGGCGGCAGGGGCGGTGGTTGGGCTGGCCCTCATCCTGGCGATCTACCGGCACCGGCAGACGATCGCCGCAGATGAGATCAAGCTGCTGAGAGGATAGGGATGGCCCTCCCGCTCATCCCGCTGCTTCCGCTGGCGGCGTTCGCCATCCTGATCCTGCTTGGGCGCCGGCTGGGGAAGCTGGCCCCGGTCGTCAGTCTGCTGGCGCTGGCCGGTTCCCTGGTCCTGTCGGTGGACCGGTACCTCGCGCTGCCTGCGACTCTGCAGTTGAGCTGGACCTGGGCGGCGTTCGGGGAGAGGACCCTCTCCCTCGGCCTGCAGTTTGATCCCCTCTCCGCGGTGATGTGCCTGGTGGTGACGGTGGTGGGGTGGCTGATCATGCTCTACTCGGTGGGCTACATGCGTGGGGAGGAGCGGTTCAGCCGGTTCTTCGCGTATCTGTCCCTCTTCTGCAGCTCCATGCTGTTCCTCGTGCTGGCGGACAACTTCCTCCTGCTGTACATCGGCTGGGAGCTGGTCGGGCTCTGCTCGTATCTGTTGATCAGCTTCTGGTTCGAGCGGCAATCGGCGGCCAACGCCGGCCTGAAGGCGTTCCTGACAACGCGCGTCGGCGACATGGGGCTTCTGGGGGCGATCCTCCTGATCGGGTTTCTGGTCAAGGATTTCAGCTTTTCCGATCTGGCGGGCAAGGCGGCGGCGTTGGGGGCGTGGGCGCCCGCGGTGGCGATCCTCATCTTCTGGGGAGCGGCGGGCAAATCGGCGCAGTTTCCTCTGCATGTCTGGCTGCCGGACGCCATGGAAGGCCCCACGCCGGTCTCCGCCCTCATCCACGCGGCCACGATGGTGGCGGCCGGCGTGTACCTGGTGGCCCGCACCCTGCCGCTCTTTGCGGCCAGCCCCGAGGCGCTGCTGACCGTCGCCACGGTGGGGGGTACCACCAGCTTCTTCGCGGCGACCATCGCCTGCACGCAGACCGACCTGAAGCGGATCCTCGCTTATTCCACGATCAGCCAGCTCGGCTTCATGATGCTGGGGTTGGGATGCGGGGCGGCCTTCCCCGGGATGTTCCATCTGGTGACGCACGCCTGGTTCAAGGCGCTCCTCTTCCTGGCGGCCGGGTCGGTGATCCACGCGCTGCATCACCAGGAGATCACCCGGATGGGCGGCTTGTGGGTTCGGATGCCGGTGACGGCGGCGACCTTTCTGATCGCCTCGGTGGCGATGGCGGGGATCCCGCCCCTCTCCGGCTTCTGGTCGAAGGAGGAGATCTTCTCCGCCATCGGGCACTCCCTGCCGGCGCCGTTTCTCTTTCTCGCGCTGGCGATCTCGGGGCTGACCGCTTTCTACATCACGCGGGCTGCGGTGCTCACCTTCTTCGGCCGAAAAACGGTACCAGGTACCGGAACGGTACCTGGTACCGAACCTGTGCGCGAGTCCCCGCTGGTGATGACCGGCCCGCTGGCCGTGCTGGCAGTGGGGGCGGCGGGCGTCGGGCTCTTGGGCGCGCCCTGGGCGGGGAATGCGCTGCAGCATTTCCTGGGGGCGGCGCACGCCGCCGCGGGGGAGCACCCGCACGCAGGCCCGCAGTGGGTGGCGCCGGTCTCGGTCGGCGTGGCCTCCGCCGGCATCCTGCTGGCGGCCTTGCGCTACGGCTTCGGCCTGGCGCTTCTTCCGGCCGGGCTGCGCAGGGCGCTTTCACCGCTCCGCCAGCTCGCGGCGCGCAAATACTTCGTGGATGAGATCTACGAGGCCCTGCTCATCCGGCCGGTCCTGCAGCTTTGCCGGCGCTGCTTCTCCTTCGATGCCAGGGTGATTGACGGGGCGGTGAACGGCGCCGGCGAGGCCGGCTTGTCCTTGAGCCGGATCAAGCGCTGGATCGACGATCACGTGGTGGACGGGCTGGTGCGGGGTCTGGGGATCTCGTTTGAGCGGGCCGGGGCGACGCTGCGCCTCGCGCAGACCGGCCTCGTGCAGAATTATCTTCTGATCGCCTCCGCCGGGGCGGTCGCGATCTTCTTCCTGTTCCGATGAAAGGGGGCCGATGAATCCTCCGATTCTGACGGCGATCGTTTTCCTCCCGCTGGCGGCGGGGCTGGCGATCCTGGCGATTCCGAGGCGCAGCGAGGCCCTCATCAAGGCCGTGGCCGCGGCCGCAACGCTCACCGTCCTGGTCTTGAGTGTCCTCGTCCTCTTGCGATTCGCGCCCGCGCAGGCCGGCTTCCAGTTTGAGGAGAAGCTCTCCTGGATCCCGCAGATCAACGTCTGGTACCACCTGGGGGTGGATGGGGTCTCTCTGTCGCTCGTTTTCCTCACGGCGCTCTTGTCGTTCGTCGCGGCGGTGGCCTCCTTCTCCATCGGGGAGCGGCTGAAGGAGTATTTCTTCCTGTACCTTCTGCTGGTGACCGGGATGCTGGGGACGTTCCTGGCGCTGGACCTTTTCCTCTTCTACATCTTTTGGGAGATCGTGCTGGTTCCCATGTATTTTCTGATCGGCATCTGGGGAGGGCCCCGCAGGGAGTACGCGGCGATCAAGTTCTTCCTCTATACGCTGACCGGATCGGTCTTCATGCTGCTGGCGATCCTCGCCTGCTACTTCTCCTCGACCCCCCACTCCTTCTCGATCCCGGGGCTCATCGAGGGGGGGGTGGCGCTGGGCCCCGCCGCCCGGTGGTGGGTCTTCCTGGGATTCTCCCTCGCCTTCGCCATCAAGGTTCCGATCTTTCCGTTCCACACCTGGCTGCCGGACGCGCATGTGGAGGCGCCCACGCCGATCAGCGTCCTACTGGCGGGGGTCCTGCTGAAGATGGGGGGATACGGCTTCTTCCGGGTGAGCTTCCCCCTCCTGCCCAAGGAGGCGGTGGGGGCAAGCATGGCGCTCGGGGTGCTGGGGCTCATCAACATCGTCTACGGGGCGCTGGTGGCGATGGCGCAGAGCGACTTCAAGAAGCTCGTGGCCTATTCGTCGGTCAGCCACATGGGATTCGTGCTCCTCGGCCTTGCCGCCCTCACCCTGACCGGATTCAACGGGGCGATGCTGGAGATGTTCAACCACGGCATGATCACCGGAGGGATGTTCCTCCTGGTCGGCGTTCTGTACGACCGGGCGCACACCCGCGAGCTCGACCAGTTCGGCGGGCTTGGGGCCAAGCTGCCGGTCTACGCGGGGCTTCTCACCCTCTTCTCGATGGCGAGTCTGGGCCTGCCTGGCCTGAGCGGATTTGTGAGCGAGTTCCTGGCGCTGTTGGGCTCTTTCCCGACGCACCCGATTCTCACCGGGCTGTCGGTCACCGGCCTCGTCCTCGGGGCTGGGGTCTTCCTGCTCATGCTCCAGAAGGTGCTCCTGGGTCCCCCGCAGCCGCGCTGGGCGAACCTCCCGGACGCCTCCGCCCGGGAGATCTTTACGCTGGTTCCGCTCGCCCTCTTCATCCTCTGGGTCGGGATCTGGCCGCGCACGATCGTCGATTGGCAGGCGCCGGCCTTGAGCCGCCTGCTCTTCCGATTGGGCGGCAACCTGGGCTGGTAGTCTAAAGATGCGTCCGGATTGGCTGGCGATCCTGCCGGAAGTAGGCCTCTCGCTCGGTGGGATGATCCTGCTCATCGTTCCGCGGCTCAAGAACGCCCGGCTGCTGGGTTTCATCGCCCTGCTCCTTCTGGGCGCCGCACTCGACGTGAAGCTGGCGGCCTTCTTCGGAGGGATCGGTCCGGCGCCCAGCGCCTTCGGGGGGATGCTCGCCCAGGATTCGCTGGGGCTCTTCTTCCAGATTGCGATCCTGGTGACGGTGATGCTCATTGTCCTGAGCGTCATGGGCTATGCGCGTGAGGAGGTGCGGGCCCGCCGGGAGTTCTACGCCCTGCTCCTCTTTGCGACGGTCGGGCTCCTCCTGGTGTCCGGGGCGCAGCATCTGGCGCTGGTCTACCTGGGGCTGGAGATGGTGTCGCTCCTCTCCTATCTCCTGACCGGCTTTCAGAAGCGGGAGTCGATGGCCGTCGAGGGGGCGCTCAAGTACTTCCTCTTCGGGGCCCTCTCCACGGGGGCGATGCTGTACGGGATCTCCCTCCTGTATGGGCTGACCGGGCGGCTGCATCTGGCCGGGATCGGGGAGGTTTTTCCGCAGATCCTGATCTCCGCTCCTGCGCTGGCATGGGGGGCGCTTCTCCTGGTGATCGTGGGCCTCGGTTTCAAGGTGGCGCTGGTCCCATTCCACATGTGGGCGCCGGATGCGTACGAGGGGGCCTCGACGCCGGTCGCTTCCTTCCTCTCGCTGGGTCCGAAGCTGGCCGGCTTCGCCGTCATGGTCCGCGTGCTCCTCCTGGGATTCTCGCCGGAGGTGTCTCTCTGGCCGGTGCTCCTGGGGCTGTTGGCGGTGCTGACCATGACGGTGGGGAATGTCGTGGCCCTGGTGCAGACCAACGTGAAGAGGATGCTGGCCTACTCCTCGATCGCCCACGCGGGGACGATGGTGATCGGGCTGGCGGTGGCGACCCCCTTCGGGCTGGCGGCCCTCCTCTACTATCTGCTGGCGTACCTCCTCATGAACGCGGGGGCGTTCGCCGGCGTCATCGCAGTGGGCAACGCGTCAGGCAGGGAGGACCTCGGCGCCTTTGCGGGCCTCAGCCGCCGCGATCCGGCGCTGGCGTTTCTCATCACCCTCTGTTTCCTGTCGCTGGCCGGGATTCCGCCGCTGGCCGGATTCTTCGCGAAGATGTGGATCTTCGGCGCGGCGCTCAAGGCGGGCGCGGTGGGGCTGGCGGTGGTGGCGGCGGTGAACAGCGTCGTGGCCCTGTACTACTACTTCCGCGTCATCAAGGCGATCTACCTGGAGCCGGTGCCCGCGATGGCACCCGCTGTGCCCCGCTCCCGGTCGCTGGCGCTCCTGCTGGGGCTGTGCGTGCTAGGCCTATTTGCCATCGGGATCTGGCAGGGGCCGTGGCTCGAGCTGTCCACGCGGATTGCCTCGGCCCAATAGATCGGATATAGTATGGTGGAAAATTCTTACGGTTGGATGAAGCGGGTC
>CAYFHV010000042.1:0-11145 GCA_964343105.1 uncultured Planctomycetia bacterium
CCTCCTCGCATTCCTGCGGGGAGAGCCGTTTCTTCAGGATCTCCTCGGGATACTGGATCTTGCCGCACCCGGCGCACTCCAGGTTGCAGCGAAAGAGCGGCTCCAGCATGAGGACGAGGGAAAACCTCTCCACCCCCCGCAGCTTCTGCGTGAAGATGTGCCGCGCCACCGCAAGCCCCTGCCGCCACGCGACCGCCATTTCCTCTCCGTTTCTCGTGCAGCGTCAGCTGCACAGTCTCAGAAGAATCCCGCCGAAGGCGGGATGAAGCCCCCTAGCTCCTCAGCCGCTGCCTGGCTTCGCTCAGGGCCAGGAGCGGAAAGATGACCCGGTACAGGTGGTATTTCAGATAAAAGACGCGCGGAAAACCGGTCCCGGTGAACGGCTCCTCGGCCCAGTCCCCCTCTTCCCGCTGGGTCCGCAGGAGAAACTCCAGCCCCTTCCGAAAGGCCGGCTCCCCGACCCACCCCAGACTCATCAGCGCCATCAGCGCCCATGCGGTCTGTGATGCGGTGGAAGCTCCTCGACCCTTCTCGGCAGGATCGTCGTAAGAGCGGCAGCTCTCTCCCCACCCCCCGTCCGGATTCTGGTGCGCGACGAACCAGCGGCCGGCCTGCTGATACCGGATGCCCTCCATCGGCTCTCCGGAGTGGACGAGCCCCCGCAGGGCAAGCCAGGTTCCATAGATGTAGTTGACGCCCCATCGCCCGAACCAGGTGCCGTCCGCCTCCTGCCGTTCCCGGAGGAAACGGACGCCCCGCCGGACCGCAGGATGATCCTTCGGCAGGCCCGCCGCATGCGCCAGCTCCAGCAGCCGCCCGGTGATGTCCGCCGCCGAGGGATCGAGCATCGCGTTGTGGTCGGCGAACGGGAAATGGGTGAGCGGCTGGCAGTCGTTGTCCTTGTCGAACGAGCTCCAGCCCCCGTCCCGATTCTGCATGCTCAAGACCCACTCCAGCCCCCGCCGGAAAGCCCCCTCGAAATCCACCCGCTGGGCCGTCGCGGCACCATGCGCCGTGGTGCCGGGTCGCGCCGCTCCGCCGCGCATCTTCTTGAGCGCCAGGAACGCCAGCAGGACCTGCGCCGTGTCATCCACGTCCGGGTAGAATGGATTCCTGAACTCGAACGCCCAACCGGCCGGCTTTCCCCCGGGGTTCTTGACCACCCAGTCGCCCCAGATCCGGATCTCCTGGCCCAGCAGCCACTCCACCGCCCGCTCCAGCGCCGCGTCCAGACCAGCTACCAGGCACCGTTGGGTACCTGGTACCGTTTGGGCCGCCTGCGCGAGCACGTAAGCCGCCAGCCCCGTGTCCCAGACCGGAGGAAAACAGGGCTGCACCTTCAGATCCTCCCCCTCCTCCAGGTCCAGCCGCTCCAGATCCCGCAGCGACCGCTCAAAGAGGGGATCCCCGTCGGAGTAACCCAGGGATTTCAGCGCAAAGACGGCGTTGAGCATCGCCGGGAAGATCGCCCCCAGCCCGTCCGTCTCCATGAGGCGCTCGGTGATCCATCGGTCGGCGCGCCGCAGCGCCATCGCGCGCAGCGGCTTCCAGCCGGAGCGCTCGTGGAGCTTGAGCAGGCGGTTCGCGCCGAGGAAGAAGAGGCGCCAGCCGGCCCCTCCCCTCTGCAGATTGGTGATCCGCGCCCGCTTGCGCGCCGGATCGGTCCATAGCTCCTCCAGCGAGAACGGCGCCCGGACCCACGCCGGCCGCCGGGCGTACACCACCGAAAGGGGAACCAGGATCGTGCGGGACCAGTAGGAGATCTCGTAGATGTTGAACGGGAACCAGCGCGGAAGGAGGATGAGCTCCGGAGGCAGGGCCGGAACCTGATCCCAGGGATACAAGCCGAAGAGGGCCAGGTACACCTTCTCAAAGCTGTTCACCCGCTCCAGGCCGCCCAACCGCAGGATCACCGCCCGTGCGCTCTGCAGGATCTCCTCCTGCGGCCCGTGCCCGGCCAGCCGGAGCGCCACGTACGCCTTGACGGTCGCATTGAGCTCTGCCGGGCCGCCCTGGTAGATGGGCCACCCGCCGTCGGAAAGCTGATTCCTCAGGATCGTCCGGACGAGCCGCGCCTGGCGGAGCGGATCCACGCGGCCCAGCAGGTGCATGAGCTTGACGGTGTCCGACTCCAGGCTCGTGTCCGCCTCCAGCTCCCCGCACCAGTACCCCTCCGGCGCCTGCTGGCCCAGGAGGAACCGGCCCGCCCGCTCGATCGCATCGTCGATCGAGCCGGCCAGGGTCCGGCCCGGTTCAACGAGCACCGCCGGGCCGGATCCGACGGGGCTAATGGACATAGACCGTTCGTCGCTCCAGAAGCTCCCGCGCGGCCAGGTCGATCGCCTCCGGCGTGAGGCGCGCCTCCTTCAGGAGAATCTCCCGCTTGCCGTGCTCAAAGAACCGATCCGGGATCCCCATGACCCGCATCTTGAGGCCGTTGCGCATCCGCTCCAGCTCCACCATGAGGCGGGAGCCGAATCCGCCGATCTGAGCCGCCTCCTCCACGGTGAGGATCGCCTGGTGCTCGGTGACCAGCGAGACGAACAGCTCCATGTCCAGGGGCTTGACGAACCGGGCGTTGACCACCGTCGCCGAGATCCCCTTCTGCTCCAGGAGCCGCGCCGCCTCCATCGCGGGATACACCATGCTGCCGAGAGCCACGATCGCCAGGTCGGAGCCGCGCCTCAGCACCTCCGCCCTGCCCAGCCGGATCGGCTCCGGCTGCGGCGGCATCTCCAGCTCCAGCTCCGGATGGAACCGCAGGGCTCCCCCGCGCGGATACCGCAGCGCGATCGGCCCCGGATGCCTGCACGCAAACTCCAGCATCGCCTCCAGCTCCTCCGGGTCCTTCGGCGCCATGAAGACCAGCCGCGGCAGCGCCGACAGATACGCCACATCGAAAAGGCCGTGGTGGGTGATCCCGTCCTCCCCCACCAGCCCCGCCCGGTCCATGCTGAAGATGACCGGCAGGTTCTGGATGCAGACATCGTGGATCACCTGGTCGTAGCCCCGCTGCAGAAAGGTGGAATAGATCGCCGCCACCGGCTTCAAGCCGCCGCGCGCCAGCCCCGCCGCGAAGGCCACCGCATGCTGCTCGCACATCCCCACGTCGTAGAACTGCGCCGGCATCTGCTGGGCGTATTCCACCAGCCCGGTCCCGTCCGGCATCGCGGCGGTGATCGCGATGAGCCGCGGCTCCTCCCGCGCCAGCCGGATCATCGTCCTGCCGAAGCGCTGGGTAAACGTCTCCACCGAGGGCTTCTTCAGGAACTCGCCCGTCGCCGGATCGAACGGGGTGACGCCGTGGTACTTCCACTGCTCCTTCTCCGCCAGCGGATACCCCCTGCCCTTCGTGGTGCGCACGTGGAGCAGCCTCGGTCCCGGCAGCTCCTTGATGTGGCGGAGGGTTTTGACGAGAGTCTCGACGTTGTGCCCGTCGATCGGGCCGAAGTAGCGGAAGCCCAGCTCCTCAAAGAGGATCCCCGGAACGAGCAGGTTCTTCAGCGATTCCTCCAGCCGCTTCGCCGCCCGCAGGATCCGGTAGCCGAACCGGGGGACCCGGCACATCACCCGCTCCACCTCCCGTCGCACCCGGTTGTAGAGGGGATCGGTGATGATCCGGTTGAAGCAATGGGTCAGGGCGCCGATCGCGGGGGCGATCGCCATGTTGTTGTCGTTCAGGATCACGAGGAAATCGCTCTTCACATGACCGGCGTGGTTCAAGCCCTCCAGCGCCATCCCCTCGGGCAGCGATCCGTCCCCGATCACCGCCACCACCTTGTAACGCTCCCCCTGGTGATCCCGCGCCCGCGCCAGCCCCAGCCCGGTTGAGATCGAGGTCCCGCCGTGCCCGATGGTGAAGAGATCGTAGGGGCTCTCCTCCCGGTGCGGGAAACCGGAGATCCCTCCCCATTGCCTTAGGGTCCCGAACCGCTCGCGCCGGCCGGTCAGGATCTTGTGGGCGTAGGCCTGGTAGCCTACATCCCAGACCAGCTTGTCCTCCGGCGTGTTGAAGACGTAATGGAGGGCCACCACCAGATCCACCGCCCCCAGCGGCCCGCCGAAATGGCCGCCGGTCTTCGAAACCTTGTCAATGATGAGCTGGCGGATCTCCTGCGCCACGTTCGGCAGGGCGGAGAGGGGAAGCCCCCTCAGATCCGACGGCTGGTTGATCCTCTCCAGAAGGCTCTCGCTCATCAGGGGCTCCTAGGATTCCCGCGTCAGGATGAACCGGGCCAGGGCGCGCAGCGGCTCGGCCCTCTTCCCCAGCGGCCGCAGGTCCCGGATCGCCGACTCGGTGAGCCGGGCCGCCTTCCCCCTCACCCTCGCCTCGCCCCAGAGGGGCACCAGCCCGTCGCTGTCCAAGAGATCATCCACCAGTTGAAAGACCAGGCCCACCTTTCGCCCGTACCGGCAGAGGGCCCGGTACAGGGAAGGCCTCGCCCGCCCGAGCAGCGCCCCCACCCGAACCGACGCCGCGATGAGTGCGCCGGTCTTCCGGGTGTGGATCTCCTCCATCCCCCGGCCGGTCGGCCGGCCCCTGCCGGTGCGCCGCCCCTTCCCGTTCGCGTGCCCCTCGCCCGCGGCGACATCCGAGACCTGACCCCCGATCATTCCCCGGGTGCCGATCGCCTCGGCGACCTCCCGGGCCACCTCCAGCGGTACGACGTACCTAAGGCCCTCGAGGTACGTCGTACCGTTTGAGGTACG
Organism: uncultured Planctomycetia bacterium; assembly: GCA_964343105.1. GTDB lineage: Bacteria > Omnitrophota > Gorgyraeia > 1-14-0-20-64-10 > 1-14-0-20-64-10 > CAYFHV01. The sequence continues at coordinate 4,711 of CAYFHV010000042.1, forward strand.
TGGTACCGGCCTTGCCAGCATCTGGAAGGCATAGGTGAGCAGGGCATCCCCTGTCAGGACCCCGATCGCTTCACCAAACTTCTTGTGGCAGGAAGGCTTTCCCCGACGGAAATCGTCGTCGTCCATCGCCGGAAGATCGTCGTGGACCAGGGAGTAGGCATGGATCATCTCCAGCGCGCAGGCGGCGTGGAGCGCCGAGGCGACGCGGCCGCCGGCCGCCTCGCAGGCGGCCAGGGCCAGGATCGGCCGGATCCGCTTGCCCTGCCCGAGCACGCTGTACCGCATGGCCCGGTGGATGACCTCCGGCTGCCTTCCCGGTCCCGGGAGGGCCCTCTCCAGCGCCCGGTTGATAAGGGATTGACGCTGTTCCAGGTAGGATTCGAGGCTCATGGACAAACTAATATTTTACTGGCCGCCCGTTGGTGAGGCAAGCCATTTCAGGGCGGCCGCGGCCGCCTCCTCGCCGCTCACCACAGCCGACTCGATGGTCGCGGGCAGGCCGGTCGCCGTCCAGTCCCCCGCCAGGAACAGATTCCGGATGGGCGTCGTGGACCCCGGCCGCAGCGCCTCCGCCTCCGGGGTTAGGGAAACCGTGGCCTCCCGCTCCCGGACTACCTGGGCCCGCACAAGCTCGGCCCCAGCGGCCGCCGGGAAGCAGCGGCGCAGGTCCTCCAGCGCCGATTGGATCAGCGCCTCATTCGACATCCCGACCTCCTCATGCGCTGCGCTCAGGATGAGCGAGATGTAGCTGGCCTCTTCACGAGAGGCGCGCAGGATGCCCGCCTTGTTGAACAGCCACTGGAACCGCGTGCCGAGGAGCGCCACAAACGCCTCCTCGCAGACCGGCCGGTCCAACCAGAGATTCACGGAAACAATCGGCGAGGAATGGAATCGGGCCAGGATCTCACGCAATCCTGCGGCTTCTCTTGCACCCTCTGGAAGAAGCCGCAGAAGCACCGACGGCGGAACCGCGCTCACCACCGCTGCCGCCTCCACGCGGGTCCCGTCCGGAAAGGTGACACCGGTCACCCGCCCGCCCTCAAAGACAATCCCCGCGGCAGGCCGGTTCAGCAGAACCCTTCCACCTCGGCTCTCGATGATCCCGCGGGCCTGCTCCGTGTAGAGGTCGCTCAAGCCCACCGACGCCATCCCCAATCGCGAGCAGCCGCGGGGCCGGAACATCATCCTGCTCAGCACCTGCTGCAGCCCGGCCACCGATGCGCGGGAGGGATCCTCGTTCAGCACCGCCACCGCGAGAGGATTCCAGAACCTGCTGCGGCTGCGGCTCCCCTGCCCCATCCGTTCCAGCCACTCCTCCACCGTCTCCCCCCGGTACGACGTACCTGAGGCCCCCGAGGTACGTCGTACCGAATTCGAGAGGGCCCACCAGCCCAACCGCTCCCGCCATCCGAATCCCGGCAGGCGGGACATCCCCAGGAAAAGGTGCCAGGGCGCGGGCACCGGCGGGCAGTCCAGGACGGCCGTGCGCCCCCCCGGCTCGACGAACCCGACCCGCAGGTGATCCTGGAAGAGGAGCCGGTCGCGGGTCCCCAGCCGCTCCAGAAAGGCGAGCGTCCTGTCGTAGCCGGCCAGGAAGAGATGCTGCCCGTTGTCCACCACCTCCCCGCTCGCCGGATCGGTGAAGGATCGGGCCCTGCCTCCCAACCCCACGCGGCTCTCCAGGACAGTCACCGGCACACCCGCGTCGGCAAGCGCGACCGCCGCCCGCAGGCCGGCGAAGCCCCCGCCGATTACGACGACCGCCTTGTCAGCAGGCACTGCAGCCCGGCCCAGAGTTGACGCGACCGGGGAATCTGAATCCGGTGGCTGAAGACATCGTACCCGACCGCCTCAATCCGCTTCAGGATGCGGGAATAGACCGCGCCCATCACCCGCGCCGGGACGAGCCGCCGGCCTTCAGCCGCCTCCCCCATCGCCTGCTCCGCCTCCTGGAAAAAGGAGCGGGCGCGCGCGCACTCAAACTCCGCCAGCCGCCGGAACGATTCCGACATCCGGCCCTTCGCCAGGTCCTCCTCCCGCACGCCGAACCGGTCCAGATCCTCCCCCGGGAGATAAACCCTGCCCTGCTCGGCATCCGGCTTCACGTCCCGCAGGATGTTGACGAGCTGCAGCGCGATCCCGAGTGAAACCGCATACCGGTCCGAGGCCGGGTGCCGGCAGCCGAACACCCGCACGGAGATGAGGCCCACGACCGAGGCCACATGCTCGCAGTAAACCCTCAGCTCCTCGAAGGTCCGGTACCGGCGCCGGTGCAGGTCCATCTCCACCCCCGTAACCAGCTTCTCGAGGTAGGCGGCCGGGATCCGGAACCGTTCCCGGACCGGCTCCAGCGCCACCAGGATCGGATGAGTCGGCATCCCTTGCCCCGCGGCCGCCAGCTCCCGCCGCCATCGGTCCAGCTCCCTCTGCGCCTCCTGGGGCTGCGCGTTGTCCCGGTCCACCGCATCGTCCACTGCCCGGCAGAAGGCGTACACCGCCTCCATCGCCCGTCTCTGCGCAGCCGGCAGCGCCCGAAAGCTCAGGGAGAAATGAGATCCCGCGCGGCCGGTCAGCCAGCGGCAGTAACGATGGGCGGCCTGCCGCCCCAGCCCGCCGTCAAGGGAGGAGCGCACGGCCCAGAAGTCCCATCTTGGAGAGTTTCGACAGAACAGGCCGGCGCCTGAAGACGTCGTACCGGAGCCCCTCGATCCGGTCGAGGATCGCCCGGCCGCCCAGCAGGGTGAGCTTCAGCTCCAATCGGAGCGGCCCGGACACTGCCCGGATGAGCGGCTCCCCTTCGTCGAAGAGCCGCCGCGCCCGCCCGACGAGATCCGCCATGAGGGCCCGGAACCTTTCCGACGAGCCGACCGATCCGGCGCGCGCAAGATCCGCTTCCGCCACGCCGTGCTCACGCATCAGCGCCTGCGGAACGTACAGCATCCCCCTCGCCCAGTCGATCCGCAGATCCTGCCAGTGGTTGGTGAGCTGCAGCGCCGTGCAGATCCGGTCGGACTGCTCGTGCAGCGCTGGCTCCCCGATCCCGAACGTCAGCAGCACCAGCCGGCCGACCGGATTCGCCGAGTACCGGCAATAGGTCAGAAGCTCCTCCCAGCCGGCGTACCGCTTCTTCGTGACGTCCATCCTGAAGGCGGTGAGCAGGTCGTCGAGCAGTTGGACCGGCAGGCCGCGCCGCCGCACCGTGTCGCCGATCGCCAGGAAAATCGGGTGGCCGTTCACAGCGAAACCGGTACCAGGTACCGTTCCGGTACCTGGTACCGATCTCAGTTCCGCCCGCAGCGCCGCCCGCCAGCGCTCCAACAGCTCCAGCGACCGGCCCCGGTATTTCAGCTCATCCGCGAAATCATCCGCCGACCGGGCAAAGGCGTAGATCGCGGCGATGTGCGGGCGGACCGCCCGGGGCAGCAGCCACGACGCCACGGGGAAATTCTCGTAATGGCCGTAGGTGATCCACTCGCAATAGCGGTATGCCTGAGCCAGCTGCGGTTCCATCTAGCGTTTGAAGGGGAACGAGAGGGAGCGGCTGCGCCCCTGAATCTTCCTCAGGAGATTCCGGATGAACCGCCCCTCCGCGTGCTTCCACTCCGCCGGCCGATCCGGATGCCGGATCGGGATTGACCCGCCGGCCATCGACCAGTGCCCTCCCGCACGCACCTCCTCCTTCAGCACCTTCTGGAGCAGCCGGCCGGTGTGCACCCCGGGCCGCGTCGCACGCAGGGACAGGTGAAGGCGATCCTTGTACCGCCCCGTGCAGACCGACCAGCGCATCCCCTCGTAGGTGAGCAGGAAATCGGCTGTCTGAGAGACCAGATCCGGGGTGGCCACCGGACCCAGATGCGTCCCGATCAAAGGGCCCGCCACGAACGCATTCTCCAGGGAGCGCATCACCGTCTCAAAGAACTCCTTCGGCCTCTGGGGATTCTGGATGAGCGCCAAGGCCCGCAGATCGCACAGCGGCAGGAGCTGGCGGTACGTCTTCATCTCCAGCTCTCCCGTCATCCTTCCCAGGTCCTGCGTCTCGGACAGGATCCCGTAGACGAGCGCCGTCGCGAGATTCACCGGCACCGGGCAGCGGGCCGCAAAGAGCGCCTGTGCGAGCAGGACGCTGGTCGCCCCCACCTGCGGCTCGATCACTGAACAGGCGGCGGAGCCGCCATCCCTTGGAGGATGATGGTCCACCACGATCGCCGCCCGCCTCTCCTTGGGAAACGGGTTGTTCCCGAAGAGCGGCTGGGTGTCCACCAGCGCGATCGCCTTGAATCGCGCGAAATCGGCCCGCCGCCTCAGCGGCCGGATCGGCACCCGCAGGACCCGCACCATCGTCTGGTTCTCCATCCGGCCGATGATCCCCCCGTGCACGATCCGCGTTTCCAGGCCCGCCAGCACCCTGGCCAGATGGCTCAAGGCCCAGGCGCTTGCCACCGCATCCGGATCGGGATGGTCATGGGTGAGGATGAGCAGCGGGCCCAGATCCCGCCCCTGCCGGCGAAGAAAGCGAACCAGCCGATGGGCCGCGCGCATCGTCCGCCCCGCCAGCCTAAGAGCCGGCCGGCTCCACCTCGACCGTCACGCGGATCTCGCCGAGGTCCGATTCCAGCGGCTGGATGTACTCCGGAAGGGCGACGCGCGATCGCACGAGGGTGGTCTGCGTGATCTCTGAAAGGTCGATCGGCTCGGTGAAGATCTTCTCCACCTGGTCCAGGTGGGAGCGCCGGATGGTGACACGCAGGGTCTCCGGGATCACCTTCACCCGCGTCAGCTTCAGGCCCCTCGCCAGATGCCCCACCACCTGCGGCTCCACCGGCAGGGTCTCCAGGCGGACCGGGTACGCCTCGATCGCAATCACGTTCGGCTCAATCCGGTAAACCCTCAGGTTGTTCGGCCGCCTCAGATCCTCCTCGGAGATGAGCAGCCGCTGCGGCCCCTGCTGGATGCTCCCCAGATCCAGCGACAGGCGCAGCGTCACCGGGTTCATCAGCCGGAACGCCCGCTCCGAGCCGGAGAGGGTGACCATCGCCTCCGCCGGCTTGCGCCCCTCCAGGATCCAGTCGGCCGGCAGGCTCCGATACTCGATGGGGACCGCGAAGGTGCGCTGGATCGTCTCCGCCCGGTACGCCAGAAAGAACCAGAACAGGCACGCCAGCCCCGCGGCGAAGATCTTGGTGCGCGCGTTCTCCCGCGCCCACCGCCCCCAGTCGAACCCCCCCGCCGCCCGGGGAAACCGCTGGACAAAGAAGCGCTCCAGCCGGTCCTTGAGCTGAGCCACCGAGCTCATCGGATCCATGTGCCCATGCTCCGCCACGCGGATGGTCCCCTGCTCCTCGGAGACGGCGATCACGAAGCAGTCGCACCGCTCCGACATCCCGACGGCGGCCGCGTGCCGGGTGCCCAGCGTTCCGATCTCCGCCAGATTCTTCGACAGCGGCAGATGGGCGGCGAACTTCGAAACCCGGTCTCCCTCGACAAGAACCGCCCCGTCGTGCCCCGCCGAGTGCGGATCGAAGATGCTGCAGAGAAGCGGCTTGCTCACCCTCCCGAAAAGGGCGATCCCCCCTTCGACATGACGCTCCAGCGGCTCCCGGCCCCGGATCACCATAAGGGCGCCCACCTGGCTGGACGCCATCTCCCCCACCGCCTCCAGCAGGCTGTCGACGCCCGGGAAGACGGCCTGCCTGCGCCGGTCCCTCAGGGTCCCCCAGAGCGCGATCCGCTCGAATCCCCGCCGGATCTCCTCCTGGAAGACGACGATGAGGGCCACCAGCAGCACCGCAAAGACCATCTGGAACAGCAGCGAGGTCAGGTACAGATCGAAGTGCCTCGCCAGGAAATAGATGAAGGCCAGAACCGACAGCCCGATCACCATCATCCGGGAGGCGGTCCTGCGGAACCAGATCACCAGGGAATAGATGAAGACCGAGATGAGGGCGACGTCGAAGAAGTCCGCCACGCGGAAGTTACGGCGCAGCTCGTCGAGGAAGGGGCTCACGGCGCTAGGGTCTCAAGAGGAACCGCTCGGCGATTATCTCCTGGCGGGGTAGGCCGGCTCGCTGCCCGGCTTCCACTTGATGTTGCAGCCGATGCTCGGCATCTGCTTCTCGCTGGGGGCGCGGCCGGCCAGCACCGCATCCAGGGCCGCCCTCAGGTCGCGGCCGGTCACCGGCTTGCCGTTGCCCGGCCGGCTGTCGTCGAGCTGCCCCCGGTACACCAGCCGCCGGCCCTCGTCAAAGAGGAAGAAATCCGGCGTGCAGGCGGCCGAGTATTCCTTCGCCACCGTCTGGGACTCGTCGTAGCAGAAGGGGAAGGTGAACCCCAGCTCCTGCGCCATCGCCTTGAGATTCTCCGGCGAGTCGTCCGGGTAGTTCTGGACGTCATTGGAGCTCACCGCCACGATCCCGATCCCCTGGGCCGCGTAATCCT